>JAFYLI010000063.1 GCA_017537165.1 Oscillospiraceae bacterium
ATCAAAGCACATGTACTTGATAGGTGTCAGGGAGTCTGCAACGGTGGCAAGGCCGACAGCCGTAGAACCGTAAGAATTATACTTAGCGCCGCCGCATACGATATCCACACCCTTTTCCATGCAGTCATCCATGGATATTGACAAAATGGGGTGCTGATCGTAATGCATGAAGATATATTCCACATAGTTCTGGAGGCTTACCTGCGCTCTGAGAACGTATCTGGCGATCTTCTTCCACGCTTCCTTGACCTCATCGAGGGACTCCATCTCATACAGATAACCCGTATGAATGCTGCACTGTGCACCGTTATGAGGATTGCAGCCGTCATTGAGCGCCATATCCAATATGGTGCTGTACTGAGTGTATGCCTCCGGAGGTGAAGTACCGTTGCCTGCGGCATAATCGTTGCCGGAGCCGGTAATTTCCTGGCATCCGATAAGAGCGTAATCGCGGGCATCACGCAGGGAGAAACCCAGTTCCTTCATGGCAGCGGGAATGATAACTTCGTCATTCTGGAACAGAGGCAGGCCGCCTACAAGACGGTTTACTTCGAATGCGCATTCCCACAGTTCGTCGGGAGTGTTCTTATTTATACGCAAAGAAACGGTGGGATCGTGCAGACTCAGTCTTCCCAGAGTTTCAAGGGTCATAAAGGTAACGGGATTGGTGGCATCCTCTCCGGTATCGGGATCTACGCCGCCGATAGTAGTATGCAGATATGTATTGCCTATACCGATAATAACGGTGAGAGGGCCGACGCTGCCGTTATAGAAGCTGTTTATCTTCATGAAGAAGCAGTCCGTGATCTCCTGCGCCTGATCCATAGTTACTCTGCCGGCTTCAAGATCTGCCTTCAGGTAGGGCCAGGTGTACTGGTCGAAACGGCCAAAGGAACCTATATCAACAAGACCCGAAATAGAAACCATAAGCTCATAAAGCAGAGTGGCCTGACATGCCTGCCAATAGGTCTCTACAGGATTCTCCGATATGTGCATAAGGTTATCGCCCATTACGCGCAGTTCTTTGCGGCGAGCTTCATCTTCGCAATTCTCAGCGGCTTCGTAGCAGGTTTTTGCATAACGCTGCAGCAGGATGATTGCACCTTCGCAGACTATATCGACGGAATGATAGAAAATATACTTTTCCGCATCGTCGCCCATCAAATCATTTCTATGGCTGTCCATCCATGCACGGGCTTCACCGCGCAGAGCGGCATAGCCTTTTGAAAGTATCTTGTCATAGCCGGGAGTAGAGTGGCCCGCGGGCATCATAGCAACGGGCATATTCTCACCAAAGGAGCGAACACCCAGTTTATTGAGCTCATCGTAGCCCTCAGGCTGCCATGCTTTGGCTATGTCTGCAATAGAGCGACCTTTCCAGTAGCCGCGGATGGAGCGAAGATTCTGATATTCATCTTCACTCATAACAAGGCGCAGTTCGTCTGTTTCGGGGTTATGATACAGTCCGTCCTCGCCCTTTTTCCAATGTCCGGATTCAACAAACCCAACGTAAAGGTCACCGTCACCGCCCCAGCGGGGATCCATTCTGGTGCCGCAGAAATACTTGGTGTTGTTGGCTACCAAGATTTCATGGGGTTCAACGCGGGTAGTCATCTTCTCGCAAATATCGCGGAAGATCATAGCGTTTTTAATAGCGGGTATTACACCTTCATATCGTTTTTCTGCCTCGGTTATTATCATCGAGCGCTCGGAATCCACGTGAAAAATACGTTCACGCACACGCTCGTGCATAACCTTCATTCTTTCGGTTACTTCTCGGAATTTATACATCTTTACCACCTCTCACTCAAAAACCGTATCGCACAGTTTATTGATATTCGGTTATTTTTTATATTGTAACGCATTTTAATCGTATACACAAGATACATTCGGCAGATATTTGCGTTCCGCAAATCATACTACCGAAACAAACAATAGTTGCAGACCGCACAAAAAAGCTCCGGCGAAATTTCGCCGGAGCTTTTTTCTGATTAAATTTCAGTTTTTTGTTTCTTGATCCCTTTGGAGATCGCCCAAATCAACCATGCCAATCCGTCGGCCAAAAGGTACGCGCCGGCAAATGCCGCAAGTATAAGCCAAAGAAACGCAGACCAATCATTTACGCTGAATGCCATGACGGCAAAACCAATCGTTGCCAAGGCCAAAAGAATCGTGGGCAGGAGTTTAAAGATAAGTTTTTTAGCCTTCATGCAAAGCAGTATTTGAATGGGCATAACTATCAGAACAGAAGGCAGTACCATAAACAAAACGACACCTAAATCTCTCATAAACAAATCCACACTCCTTTGTGTAACTAAATTTTTATCGCTAAGCCAAAAACACCGCTCAGCATATTTTCTGCTGCGCGGTGTTTCTTGCTCAAATTAATTTTATGCGCAGCAATTATCGGTCTTCTCGGAAGTATGGCAGGCCAAGAGACTGAGGAGGCTGCTTATCTCTCTGGTTACGCAGGGAGGAGATAATCAGTACGATAATTGTAACGACATAGGGCAGCATCTTGTAGAGTTCCTTTACTGCAAGATTCATGCCGGAAGGAATATACATGTGGAGAATATAGAGGCCGCCGAAAAGGAAAGATGCGAGAACGCCTACATTGGGTCTCCAAATAGTGAAGATTACGAGGGCAATAGCCAGCCAGCCTCTATCGCCAAATGCGTTATTCGTCCAAATACCGCTTGCATAGTCCATTACATAGTAAAGGCCACCAAGACCCGCTATCATACAGCCCAAGCAGGTAGCTATATACTTATAACGGTTTACGTTGATACCGGCAGAGTCTGCGGTTGCAGGGTTTTCACCTACGGCACGCAGATGCAGACCGGTGCGAGTACGCTTGATGACAAAGGATGAGATGAGGGCGATAGCAACAGCCAAATATACAAGGAAACTGTACCCCAGCACAAGGTCGCCGAACTTGCCAAGCTTATCCGCAAAAGGCAGAGTTTTCTTAAAGCAGTTGGAGGTTGCGGAAAGAGCCAGGAAAGGCATATCTGCGCCTGAAAGCTTGACCAAAGAACCTCCGAAGAAGTTGCCGAAGCCCACACCGAAGGTAGTCATTGCAAGGCCGGTAACGTTCTGATTTGCTCTGAGGGTTACGGTAAGAACGCAGAAAATGAGTCCCATCAAGAGTGAACCGATCAGACAGAAGAGGGTGGGAATAATTACTGCCAGTGCAGGATTAATCGCGGCAGGAGAAGGCAGACTCTGCTCGTAAACGAACGCACCGATAACGCCGCATATACCGCCAACGTACATTACGCCAGGAATACCAAGGTTCATATTACCCGATTTTTGGGTAATGATTTCACCGGTGGAGCCATACAGCAGAGGGATACCCTGAGCTATGGCACGAGGGAGGAAAGAAAGTATAGCTTGAAACATCGTTATTTCTCCTCCTTCTTAAAAGACTTAGTCATGCTGAGCTTATAGTTTATGAAGAATTCGCCGCCGATGATGAAGAACAGAATGATACCGGTAAGAATATCGCCGTAAGAGGTGTTCAGACCAAAATCGGTGGCAATTTCACCTGCACCTCTGCTCAGAAACACCAGCAGCAAGCTGGTCAGTACCATCCATACAGGGTTAAACTTAGCGAGCCAGGATACCATAACAGCGGTAAAGCCTCGGCCATCTACGATATTGGCGTTAAGGGTGTGGTTGGTGCCGCCAACCAGCAACAGACCGGCAAGGCCGCATATTGCGCCCGAAATGAGCATGGTGCGCATAACGACCTTTTCTACCTTTATACCGATATATCTTGCGGTACGTTCACTTTCGCCGACAACGGAGATCTCGTATCCCTGCTTGGAGTAATTAAGATATATGTACATACCAATGGTCAAAAGGGCTACGATAATTATGTTCAAAGCATACTTGGAACCCAAAATTTCAGGGAACCAGCCTATCTTGCTGAGAGGATTGATAACGCCTATGGTGCCGGAACCCTTGGGGTTCTCCCATACAACAGCGAAGTAGGCAACCAGCTGTATCGCTACGTAGTTCATCATAAGGGTGAAAAGAGTCTCATTGGTGCCAAACTTAGCCTTAAAGAAAGCGGGAATTGCCCCCCAAAGAGCACCTGCCACAAGGCTGGTAACTATCATGCAGACAATAACGAGCGCATTGGGCTGATCCTTCATGAGGATCATGCAGGCCGCGGAAGCAAGGGCGCCCGCAAGAGCCTGACCTTCGCCGCCGATATTCCAGAAACGCATCTTAAACGCGGGAGTAAGCGCCAGAGCCACGCACAGCAGCATTGCGGTATTCTGGAGGAAAACCATAAACTTACGGCTGGAACCGAAGGATCCGTCAATGATGGTTGCATAAACCTTAATGGGATTTTCGGAAGTAACAAGGGTGGTAATAACACCGCAGCAAACGAGGGCAAGGATAACAGATATAGCTCTTACACCCCAGCTGATATACCACGGCATTTCGCCGCGCTTAACAATATGAAAAAGAGGTTCTTTTGTTTTATTCATCACTGCCACCTCCAAGGCGTGTCATCATCATACCGACTTCGCGCTTCTTGGCGCCTCTGCCGGGAATGATACCGCTTACCTTTCCTGCGCAGAGCACCAGAATACGGTCGCAAAGCTCCAGAAGTACGTCAAGGTCTTCGCCAACGTAAATTACAGCTACACCCTTCTGCTTCTGCTGATTTATCAAATCGTAGATAGTGTGGGAGGAATTGATATCGAGACCTCTCACCGCATAGGCAGTAAGCAGTACCTTGGGAGCCAGCGCGATCTCACGTCCAACCAGAACCTTCTGAACGTTACCGCCCGAAAGTCTTCTTACAGGGGTGTCAATACTGGGGGTTTTTACCTTAAGGTCTGCTACGACCTGCTCGGCCAAAAGTCTCGGACTCTTTCTATCGGTAAAGAAGCCTTTTCCCTTTCTGAAGGAGCGCAGCATCATATTATCGCCGAGGTTCATATCGCCGACAAGACCCATACCGATACGGTCTTCAGGCACGAAGGAGAGGGAAACTCCCTTTTCAGCAATTTCAAAAGGATCCTTACCCAGCAGCTCATCGCGGCTGCCGTCATCTTCAACGTAGCAAATGGAACCACTCTCGACCGGCTGCAGACCTGCAATAGCCTCCAGCAGCTCTTTCTGTCCGCTGCCGGAAATACCTGCAATACCCAGTATCTCTCCGCTCATAGCAGTGAAAGAAATGTCTTCCAGCTTAAGAATACCGTCTATAGAGCGAACAGTAAGGCCTTTCACCTCGATTCGAGGCTTGGGATCTATGGGTTCGGGACGGTCAATATTAAGAACTACGGAATGGCCAACCATCATATTGGTCATTTCCTGAGCATTGGTTTCCTTGGTGGGCATAGAGCTGATAAACTGACCAAGGCGCAAAACGGCCACTCTGTCAGACAGCTCTTCAACCTCATGCATCTTATGAGTGATGATAACGATAGCCTTTCCGTCATCGCGCATATTGCGAAGCACGGCAAACAGCTTATCGGTTTCCTGAGGGGTAAGAACTGCAGTAGGCTCGTCCAGAATAAGGATATCAGCACCCCTATAGAGAACCTTTACGATCTCAACGGTCTGCTTTTGGGATACGGACATATCGTAGATCTTCTGGTTGGGATCTACTTCAAAGCCGTAGGTATCACAAATCTTGCGAATCTTTTCGGTTGCGCTTTTGAGGTCCAGCTTACCCTCAAGGCCGAGGACGATATTTTCCGCTGCCGTAAGTACATCAACAAGCTTGAAATGCTGATGGATCATACCGATTCCGTGGTCAAAGGCATCCTTAGGCGAGCGAATAACGACCTTTTGGTCGTTTATAAATATATCGCCTTCATCGGGATAGTAAATACCGGAAAGCATGTTCATCAGGGTCGTCTTACCGCTGCCGTTTTCTCCCAGCAGAGCAAGAACCTCTCCCTTATAGATGTCCAGCCAAACCTTGTCATTGGCAACAGTAGCGCCAAAGGTCTTGGTG
>JAFYLI010000064.1 GCA_017537165.1 Oscillospiraceae bacterium
CTCAGCCTCTTCTTCGGCGTTTGCAAAGGTATCGGCTACGTTAGCCAAATTGATAGAGGCTTCGCTGCGATTTATAAGCTGGGAACGAATACTCTTGTGGAGAAACGTATTGCCGCTTTCATCTGTGTAGTAAACGCCCTCATTGAATCCATCGGCTACTTCTGCAGATTTAATGCCCAAACTTCTGTACGCACCGAAATATGTGCTGAGCAGAACAACGATTACTGCGACAATAATGGCGCCGGTTCTATTGGTCAAAAACTTTTTCATATTAAGGATCAGCCCTTCATTTCAAGGAGTTTATTCTTGAGCTCTACTTCGATACGGCCCAGTTCAACCTCGGCTTCTCGTCTCTTCTGAGAACCCTCAGCCTGAATGCGGCGAACCTCTTCAAGGGTTTCGATAAGGTTCTGGTTAGTCTGCTTGAGTGTTTCAAGCTCTACGATACCGCGCTCTGCCTCCGTTGCAATTTCTATGCTGCCGGTTTTGAGCATTTCGGAATTTTTGCGGAGAAGCTCGTTGGTTACGTCGGTAACTTCGCGCTGAGCCTCCATTGCCTGCTTGGAATGTGCCATTCCAAGGGCGAGAACCATCTGGCTCTTCCAGAGAGGAATGGTGTTTACAAGAGAGGTCTGAATCTTTTCGACCATAAGACTGTCATTGTTCTGGATGAGTCTGATCTGGGGAGACATCTGAATGGAGATCATTCTGGTAAGCTCGAGGTCATGCAGCTTCTTTTCAAAACGGTTGCACATATTGGCAAAATCGTTATAAGCCTGTGCATCTTCGGGAAGACCGGATTTCTCGGCTTTTTCCTTAAGCTGGACGAGGGTGGTATTTCGCTCGGTTGCCAGCTTTTCCTTACCTGCGAGGATATACATGGAAAGTTCCTTGAAGTATGCCTGGTTGAGTTCATACATTTTGTCCAGCATTGCGACGTCCTTGAGGAGGACGATCTGATGCTTTTCCAACTCTTCGGAAATACGGTTTACGTTAACCTCGGCCTTGTCATACTGAGCCTTGAGAGTTGCGATCTTGTTTCCTGCTTTCTTAAACAAGCCGAGGAAACCCTTCTTTTCTTCGGTGTCAATATCAAGACCCTTGAGTTCAACTACAAGGTCGCCGAGCATATCGCCGACTTCACCCATGTCCTTGGTGCGAACGTTGCCAAGAGCAGCGGTGGAAAAATCGGAAATGTTCTTCTGTGCGCCTGCACCGTACTGAAGTACGATATTTGCATCGGTGATATCAATTTTTTCAGCGAAATCCTTTATAGCCTGCTTCTCAGCATCGGTAAGTACTTCCATCATGGAATCAACGGACTCAGCAGGAGATTCGGGCTGAGCAACAGCAGCTGCGTTTGCAGCGTTATCGGTATCGGGAGTAAGGGTGAGCTTAGGTGCATATTCGAAATCCATAATTAACTTCCTTTCTGTAATTACATTTCCTTGTCCTTGAGACCTTCACGCTGGAGGAGGCCATCCATGACCTTGATATCGGTTTCGATATCAAGAGCTTCATCGGCAAAGAGAGCATCCAACTGCTTCTTGTAGGAGACGACAATTGTGTCGAGCATATCTTCAATTCGGGTGATGGTGCCGCTTATGTTTTCACCGTCAATGCCCTGAACGGCCATGCGGTCGTAAGCATTAAGAAGCTTGATAGTCGTGGGGAGGTAGTAGTTAAGGAAACGCTTTATGTTGGGGATATCCTTGGGGTCGCTGATAGCGTTCTTTACAATTTTGTCGGATATATCCATTATCTCTACGATACGCTTCTTTACGTCGGGGTTTTCTATAGAGGAGTAGAGGCGGCCCATTTCCTGCATTGCCTTCTTGCCCTCGCGCACAACGGCGTCTACTTCGGGGTTACCGGTTTCCTCATTTTTGGGCTGCTCAACCATGACTATTTTGCCGGGGAACATCTTGGAAAATGCGATGTACACAACGATTGCCACAACTATGAGAATGATAAAATGCAGGACCTTATAAAGGGGGAAAAACAGCGAATACAGCAGCCATACGATAGCTAGAGCATACACGGGTACGACTGATTTTTTTCTTATTTCGTTCTTCAAGGCAAAGTGCTCCTTTTTACAGATAATATATAAGATATTGTAATATTTATGGTCGTGCATGTCAACAAAAATTGCTTGACATAATTGCGGTTTGCTATATTATTAAAGTATTGTTCATATTAAGTTTTCGCCGCAGTTTTTAACCTTGACGGCAGATGAAATATAAATTCGGGGGTACATAGTTATGATAAAGATAGCACCTTCCATCCTCTCTGCGGATTTTGCCAGACTTGGCGCAGATATAGACTCTATTGCTACTGCAGATTATCTGCATTTTGACGTTATGGACGGCATTTTTGTACCCAATATTTCTGTCGGTATACCCGTTCTGCAGTCTGTACGCAAGTATACCGATATGCTGCTTGACGTTCATTTGATGATCGATCGTCCTGTTAGATACGTAGACCAGTTTGCTGAAGCAGGAGCAGATATAATAAATCTCCACGTTGAGGCAGACAGCAAGGAAAAGACTCTTGCTGCAATCAAGAGAATCCGTGAACTGGGAAAAACTGCAGCTGTTACCATCAAACCCAAGACACCCGCATCGGAATTTGAACCTTTTATCGAACAGTGCGGACTCGTCCTTCTTATGACCGTTGAGCCCGGTTTCGGCGGCCAAAGCTTTATGGCAGACATGATGCCCAAGGTAGAGTATATCCGCAATTATATCGAAAATCATGGCCTTGCCTGCGAAGTCGAAGTAGACGGTGGTATTAATCCCACTACTGCGGTAACCGCTATAAACGCAGGTGCAAATGTGCTTGTAGCAGGCAGCGATGTTTTCAAAGCTGCTGATCGTGCAGAACGCATAGCTCAGCTCAGAAACGCCAGATAAAGGAGCCATATCATGAGCACTTTTCCTTCTTCTCTTGAAAGACTAATAGAGGCATTTGCTCGCTTGCCGGGTGTTGGAAGCAAGTCGGCACAGCGAATGGCATTCTATATCCTCAGCCTTGATGTGGCTGAGGCTAAGAGTTTTGCCGATGCGATAATGGCTGCAAAGGGAGAAGTGCATCGTTGCAGTATTTGTCAGAATCTTACCGATGGCGATATATGCCCCGTTTGTTCCGATCACAGACGTGACAGCTCCGTTATATGTGTAGTTTCTGATCCCAAAGACCTTATAGCTATGGAGCGTTCCAGAGAATATAATGGCGTTTACCATGTTCTGCATGGTGTGATTTCTCCTATGAACCATATAGGCCCTGACGATATTGCGGTCAAAGAACTGCTTGCACGCATTAACAGCGGAGAAGTAAGTGAAGTAATTATGGCGACCAATCCCGATACTGAGGGAGAGGCAACTGCAATGTATATATCCAGACTTATCAAGCCTTTCGGAATAAAGGTTACCAGAATCGCCTACGGAATACCCGTTGGCAGCAACCTTGAATTTGCTGATGATGCAACTCTTTTCCGTGCCCTCGAGGGAAGAAGAGAGATGTGATTCGGGGGAAGTTTTAGTAGACAATCAAAACTTCTTGTGTTATATTTGACTAATAAAAACGGAATTTGAGTATACTATTACCAATCCATTAATTCGTACTTTCGGCGTCTAAGGGCGCTGGCTATATATAAACCTAATACAGCTATTGTGGGACAAGGATGCCATACAGATGATTCAGGGTCGGTATGGGCGGTTAGCCTTGCCTCAACTTAGTTGTACCTGCTAAGTACATAAATTTTTCCATGGGCTAACTATGCCCAAATGCGACAAAGGAGCAAATAATGGCTGAAAAACTTAAAATAATTTCTCTTGGCGGTCTCAATGAGGTTGGCAAGAATATTACCGTGCTGGAATATAAGAACGACATACTCGTTATTGATTGCGGTATCGGTTTCCCTGACGGTGAAATGTACGGTGTCGACGTTGTTATTCCGAACGTTGCCTACCTTGCTAAGAACCGTGAGCGTATATGCGGTATTGTCCTTACTCACGGACATGAAGATCATATTGGATCTTTGCCCTATGTTCTTACTGATATCAATGCACCTATTTTTGCAACCGATCTTACTGCAGGCCTTGTATCACTGAAGTTGGAAGAGCATAAACTTTTGGATATTGCCGATATCAACATTATCGAGCCCGGCAAGTCCTTTAAAATTGGCTGCTTCACTATCGAACCTATTCACGTAAACCACAGTATTGCAGGTGCTGTAGCTCTTGCGATTACTACTCCTCTTGGCATAGTTCTCCATACGGGTGACTTTAAGATAGATACCACTCCTATCGGCTGCGAAATGGCTGATCTTACTCGCTTTGGCGAACTGGGCAAAAAGGGCGTACTTTGTATGCTCAGTGATTCCACCAATGCAGAGCGAAAAGGTTTTTCGCCCTCTGAGCGTACAGTAGGACATACTTTTGATTCTCTTTTTGACAGATGTAAGAGCCGTATTATAGTTACTACGTTTGCGTCCAATATCTACAGAATCCAGCAGATAATAGACGTATCGGCACGTTACGGAAGAAAAGTAGCGATAACCGGCAGAAGCATGGAGAATATGATCCGCGTTGCTGCAGAACTCGGATACCTTGAGATTCCCAAGAATATTCTCATTGAGCTGAATCAGATAAAGAATTTCCCGAAGGAACAGATAACGATCATCACCACCGGCAGCCAGGGTGAGAGTATGTCCGCTCTCTACCGTATGGCATTCTCTAACCATAAGCAGATCGAGATAATTCCCGGCGACAGAGTTATTATTTCCGCATCTGCTGTTCCCGGCAATGAAAAGACTGTAAGCCATATCGTAAACGAACTGTTCCGCAAAGGTGCAGAGGTTATGTATCGCGGCAGTATGGAAGATCTTCACGTTTCCGGTCATGCTTGCCAGGAAGAGCTGAAGGTTATGCTGGCTTTGGTAAAACCCAAGTACTTTATTCCCGTGCACGGCGAACAGCGTCACCTTATAATTCATTCCGAACTGGCTAAGTCTGTGGGTATTCCTCACCAGAATATCGTTATCAGCGATATAGGTAAGGTTATTGAAGTTGGTAAGAAGTCTATAAATATCAACGGTGTCGTACCCTCCGGTAAGGTTCTGGTTGACGGAACCGGTATAGGTGACGTAGGCAGCGTTGTTCTCAGAGACAGAAAGCATCTTGCGCAGGATGGTATGCTTGTGGTTGTTCTCAGCCTGAGCAGCGAGGACGGTGGAATAATTTCCGGTCCCGACATTATTACCCGTGGTTTCGTTTACGTTAAGGAAGCATCTGATCTTATAGAAGAAATGCGTACCCTTGTTACCGAAACTATTTATGCCTGCAATGCAAATGATATTACCGATTGGGCGACCCTTAAAACTTCCATAAAGACCGCGCTTTCTTCTTATCTTTACAAGACCACCCGCAGAAGTCCTATGATACTGCCCGTTATTATGGAGGTTTAAGCTGCAGGAAAGGAATGAACCTACTGTGAACATACAGATATTCGGAAGGTCAAAGTGTTTCGATACTAAAAAAGCGGAACGCTACTTCAAGGAACGAAGAATCAAGTATCAGTATATCGATATAGATAAATATCCAATGAGCAAGGGAGAGTTCCAAAGTGTCAAATCATCCGTCGGGCTTGCTGCACTGATAAATGAAAGTGCAAAAGGTGCGGAACTTTTGAAATATCTTGCTTATGATGCTGACAAGGAAGAGAAGCTGCTTGAAAATCAAAAGCTTGTCAAAACTCCGGTTGTCCGAAACGGCAAAAAGGCTACAGTTGGATACGAGCCTGATACATGGAAAGATTGGGAATAAATAATATACAGGAGGAAAAGAAATGAAGCGAAGCGGATATATCAGCTGAGACGAATATTTCATGGGTGTTGCACTTCTTGCTGCAAAGAGAAGCAAGGATCCCAATACTCAGGTTGGCGCCTGCATTGTAAGCCCTGAAAATATCATCCTTTCCACCGGCTATAATGGTTTCCCCATCGGATGTTCCGACGATGAGTACCCTTGGGATAGAGATGGCGAGGATACTAAATACCCCTATGTTGTTCATGCGGAACTTAACGCGATTCTTAATGCAAACGGAAAATCCCTGCAGGGCGCAAAGATATACGTTGCGCTGTTTCCCTGCAATGAATGCGCAAAGGCGATAATTCAGAGTGGTATCAAGGAGGTAATTTATCTGTCGGATAAATACGCCGATACCCCCGGTACTATAGCCTCCAAGCGTATGCTTACTTCTGCAGGTGTAAAGTTTACTCACCTCGACACTGAAATCAAGGAAATGTCTATCAATTTTGATGTTAAGTAACTCGAATACATAAAAGAAAAGAGCCCTTCACGAACAAATCGTTCGTGAAGGGCTTTAAGTTTTAATGCGCTGATTACTCGGTGGTGAGAGCTCTGGTGAGCCAAACTGCAGCCACGTCCATTGCGTTGTAAAGACCTTCTTTTTCGGTCTTCTTGACAACTCTGTCTCTGGACTTTACCTCGGGGTCAGTGAGCTGAAGCTGAACGGATACCTTTTTTGAAAGGCTGAGATCCTGAAAATCCTCGCTGTCCATTATCTGAAGCATGATTATATATTTGTCGGACATGTTTCCGAAGTAGATAATGTTGCCTTTTCTTCTGAGGGGGTAGCCCTTGTATTCGAGAGTCTTTGCGTTAGCCATAATTCTCCTCCTTAAGAAATTATCTGTAAACAATGTAACACAGGGGATGATTACTGTCAACAGTGGTGGGTGTTTATCAATTCGCAAATATATCCCCCGCAGAAAAGCGGGGGATAAGTTGGTTTACTTATTCAGATAGCTCATAAGAAGCTCACTGAGAAGCTCATCTCTGTCAAGCTTACAGATAAGAGTTCTTGCGTTATCATAATTGGTAATGTAGGTGGGGTCCTCGGTAATGATATATCCGACCAGCTGATTAATGGGATTATAGCCCTTTACACGCAGAGCATCATATACTCTTGTAAGTATCTCTTTGAGCTCTGTACTCTTGTCGACAACGCCGAATTTCTTGGTAAACTGATCCATTAACATTACCTCCAATCTCATATAGTCTGCTACTATATTTAGGACATTATACAATCATTTAACGCTTCTGTAAAGACAAAAAAGAACAAATATTCGCTTGAAATCGCAATTATCTCAGATGTGCATCCAATTTTTCGCCGAGCTGAGCAAGAATCTTCTCCATTGCGGGTTCGATATCCTTGTCAGTAAGGTTCTGCTCATCGCTTCTGAACTCGAGAGAGAAAGCCACACTCTTCTTTCCGGCTTCTATGGGAGCACCGGTATATACATCGAAGAAGTCAACGGCCTTCAGCAGGTTGCCGCCGGCAGCCTTGATGCACTGAGAAAGCTGGTATACAGTAACCTCAGATGCGCAGACAACTGCAAGGTCGCGGTGAACGCCGGGGAAGCGGGGGAGGGGAACATACTCTGCTTCAGCACCCTTGGCTGCCATAAGAGCATCAAAGGAAAGCTCGGCGCAATAAAGCTCGGTATCGATATCGTAGTTCTTTACAACCAGGGGATGAATCTGGCCGAAGACGCCGAGGCAGATATCGCCGCTCCATACTGTTGCGCAGCGGCCGGGGTGATAGGAGGGGTTATTGCTGCAGGTTTCAAAACGCAGATCCTCTGCGCGGATATCACCTGCAATAGCCTCGATTATGCCCTTAAGAGCAAAGAAGTCCATATCGGAACCGTAAGCACCGATGGAAAGCATCTTGGATTCGGTTGCAAGACCATCCTCGCGGTTGGGGATGTAGATACGACCTACTTCATATAGCTTAGTGTTCTTGTTTCTGTAATTGAAGTTACGGGTAAGGATTTCCAGCATGGAGGGGAGAACGGTGGTACGCATGATGGAAGTATCCTCGCCGAGAGGATTGAGTATCTTGAAGGACTTACGTCTTTCATCATCCTGAGGCCAGCGAATCTTATCGTAATAAGTGGGGGAGATGAAAGAATAAGTGATGATTTCGTCATGACCGAAAGCGCGGCAGAGTTCGCCAAGGCGGCGCTCAAGCTGCTGTTCGGGAGAGTATCCACCAAGTGTGGTCTGACCTCTCATGAGGGTTACGGGGATGTTGTTATAGCCGTAGAAACGAGCGACTTCCTCTGCAAGGTCTGCCATGCGAAGAACGTCTGCGCGGTAAGAAGGAACAGTTACCTGATCGCCGTCGACCTTGAAATCTACGCTTCTGAGAATGCGGACCATTTCATCTGCGGAGACATCGGTGCCAAGAAGTGCGTTGATCTTTTCGGGCTCGAGGGTGAGAACGGTGGGATGGGGAACGTAGTTGAGTATATCGATGATACCGTCAACAACTTCACCGGCGCCGAGCAGCTCAACAAGTTCGCATGCGCGCTGTACTGCGGGCAGAGTGTTCATGGGGTCAAGACCCTTTTCGAACTTGGCAGAAGCCTCAGTGCGCATACCAAGGGCAAGTGCACCCTTACGAATGCAGGTGCCGTCAAAACATGCGGATTCGAATACTACATCAGTGGTATCCTCTACTATCTCACTGTTGAGACCGCCCATAATACCTGCAAGGCCAACTGCACGGGTATCGTCGGCAATGACCAGGTGATCAGCGGTGAGCTTGCGGAGATTGCCGTCCAGAGTGGTGAGTTCTTCGCCTTCCTCGGCGCGGCGTACGATGATCTTGCCGCCCTGTACGTAACGATAATCGAATGCGTGCATGGGCTGGCCATACTCAAGCATTACGTAGTTGGTGATATCGACGATGTTGTTGATGGGACGTACACCCATAGCGCGCAGACGCTCGCGCATCCACTTGGGGGAGGGAGCAATCTTTACGTTGCGAACCATTCTTGCGGTGTAACGGGGAACGAGGTCCTCAGCGGGAGTTTCAATGTCAAGAAGCTCAATGAGGTTGCCCTCTGCGCCGCCATTTACTACGGGCTCGTGCAGGCGAAGCTCTGCGCCGTAGGTAGCGGCAGCCTCGCGGGCGAGACCGATAACGGAAAGACAGTCGGGACGGTTGGGGGTAATTTCGAATTCAACTACATGATCATCAAGACCAACAGCCTCACGGATGTCCTGACCGATTTCTACATTGAGCTCGGGATCATCGGAAAGGATCCAAATACCGTCCTCGTATGCTGCGGGGAAGTCGCGCTGATCGAGACCGAGCTCCTTGAAAGAGCACAGCATACCGTAAGATACCTCACCGCGGAGCTTGCCCTTTTCGATCTTCTTGCCACCGGGAAGGGTGGACTTGTGCTTGGCGACGGGAACAAGGTCGCCTTCCTTGACATTCTGGGCACCGGTAACTATCTGGATAGGTTCGCCTTCAGCGACATCTACCTGACATACCCACATGTGGTCGGAATTTTCATGACGCTTCATGGACAGAACATTGCCCACAACAACGTTTTCGATTTCTGCGCCCAGATCCATGGTGATTTCAACCTTGGAGCCGGAAAGTGTCATAGCCTCGGCAAAGTCCTTGTCGGAGGCAGTAACAGTAACGAACTCATTCAGCCATTTTCTGCTCAGATTCATTGTTAATACTCTCCTTTCTTAGAACTGCTCGAGGAAACGAACGTCGTTTTCGAATATAAGTCTGAGGTCGGCGATCTTGAATCGGCGCATAGCGGTACGCTCGAGGCCGAGACCAAATGCCCAACCGGAATAAACGTTGGGATCAATACCTGCCATCTCAAGTACGCGGGGATGGATCATACCTGCGCCGAGAAGCTCAATCCAGCCTTCGCCTTTGCAGGTGGGGCAGCCAACGCCGCCGCACTTGTGGCACTGTACGTCCATTTCGCAAGAGGGCTCGGTGAAGGGGAAGTGATGGGGGCGGAAGCGGGTCTGAGTACCGGCACCGTAGAGCTGCTCAACAACGGTGTTGAGAGTGCCCTTAAGGTCTGCCATAGTAACACCCTTATCGATGACCATGCCCTCTACCTGATGGAACATGGGGGAATGGGTGGCATCAACTTCGTCCTTACGGTATACGCGGCCGGGTGCAACGATGCGTATAGGAAGTTCCATGCTGTCCATGGCACGAACCTGCATGGGAGAGGTCTGGCTGCGGAGCATTACTCTGCTGTCCTCATCGAAGTAGAAAGTATCGGACCAGTCTCTGGAGGGATGGCCCTCTTCTGCGTTGAGACGGTCAAAGTTAAGCTCGGCAAATTCAACTTCGGGACCGTCAAGAACGGTGAAGCCCATACCGATGAATATGTCCTTTATCTCGTCAAGAGCGATATACATGGGATGCTTATGGCCAACCTTGACTTCCTTACCGGGAATGGTTACGTCAACGGTCTCGGCGAGCAGCTGCTTTTCGAGTGCTACTTCAGCCAGCTTTGCGGAGGTCTCCTCAATGGCAGCCTCAACTGCGGCACGGACTTCGTTTGCCAGCTGGCCCATGATAGGTCTTTCTTCGGGGGAAAGGCTGCCCATCTGCTTCAGAACAGCAGTGAGTTCACCCTTCTTGCCGAGGTATTTGATTCTCAGAGCTTCCAGCTCAGCGGCATCAGCAGAGTTTGCGATGGCTTCGAGAGAGGCTCTTTTGATTTCCTCAAGTTTAGTTTTCATCTAAAATTTCATTCCTTTGCAAAAAAATAATCCTTCGTCCACAAATGGGACGGAGGATTCCGCGGTACCACCCAAATTCGCGATTTCAAAAATCGCGCACTTATAAGCATATAACGGTGCCTTCCGCCGGTGATTAGCCGGAGCTCCCGGGCGAACTAAACCTTCCGTATCCGAAACGCTCTCAGCACCGCGCTTCTCTCTGTAGGACAGGGGGACGGTTATCTTCCCGTTCATCGCCTTAATTACACTCTTGGAACTATAACATATTTAAATCTTTATTGCAATATAAAAATTGACTATT
This sequence comes from Oscillospiraceae bacterium, assembly GCA_017537165.1. Taxonomy (GTDB): domain Bacteria; phylum Bacillota; class Clostridia; order Oscillospirales; family Oscillospiraceae; genus RGIG6375. The sequence continues at coordinate 10,906 of JAFYLI010000064.1, forward strand.
TTGCCTTAATATCATATAATCATAAGAAATGTGCGCTATCATTAGTGATGAATTTTCTTAATAAGGAGTTTGCACCATGCAGAACAACAGAGATATCTTTGTAGAAGAACTTATAAGATGTAATCGCGCGGGCAAGGAGGGCCTTTTCAAGGTTGCGGCTATAATTCTCGGCCTGATCCTATGCGCGCTTGCATTCCATTTTTTCACCAGTATTTTTCCCTTCTTTTTTGCAATAATCTGTATACTTATATTTTTCATGTTCAGATATAGCGTAAAGGAATACGAATATTCCTTTATCAGCGGTGACGTTGATATCGACGTAATTCTCGGAAAGCGCAAGCGTAAGACTGTGCTCAGCTGCTCTTGCAGAGATATTAAGCTTATGGAGAAGTGCGGAGGAAAGGTGGAGGGAAGCTTTACTTCTACGATTGATGCGTCCATATCTGCCAAGAGTCCTAATCGCTGGTACTTTATCTGTGAGCTGCAGGATGGCAGCAGAACTATTGTATATTTCAATCCTTCCGACAGAATGTTGGAAGCATTTAAGATGTATCTTGGTCACAAAATGAAACTGCAGACCGCAGAAGGAACCGATAAATGAAGCTTTTTACAGCAGAGCAGTCAAGGGAACTTGACAGAAGAACTATAGAATGTCATGGTGTGCCATCGCTGCAGCTTATGGAGAACGCCGCAACGGCCCTGACAGATGTAGCAGAGGCGCTGGCAACTGCCAAGTCAGCAGCTATTTTCTGCGGCAGCGGAAATAACGGCGGCGACGGTATTGCGGCGGCAAGATTGCTTTCGGCGCGAGGCTTCCAAGTACGCGCGTTTCTTGTGGGAAACCGCGAGAAGCTTTCAAATGATGCGGCTGCGATGGAGCAACGTCTTGTTGATTGCGGTGTATGCTTTGAAGATTATATAGGAAATACAGAGCAGTTGGCGTTTGCCGCTGACGCCGGAGTTATAATAGACGCAATGCTTGGAACGGGACTTAATAACCCCGTAAAAGGGAAGTATGCAGACGTCATAAACATGATAAATGAACTCGATGTTCCCGTCGTATCTGCAGACATACCAAGCGGCATATCTGCAGATACGGGAGAAATTCTTGGTATAGCTGTTGAGGCAGACGCGACAGTTACGTTTGGTTTTCCTAAAATAGGACAGTTTGCGGAGCCTGGCTGCGTAAAGGTTGGCGACCTTACGGTTGCGGATATCGGAATACTGGAAGATGACGCAATTTTCGAAGAATGTAAAGTGAATGCCTTTACTGAAAAGTGCGCCGAAAGCGTGATTCCGAAGCGTAATCCGCTTACGCACAAGGGCAGTTATGGGAAAATACTCATATTAGGCGGAAGTGTAGGTTATACCGGTGCGCCTTACCTCGCCGCAGAGGCGGCTGTGCGCAGCGGAGCGGGACTTGTGTTCCTCGGGGTGCCTGAGGACATATATCATATTGAGGCTGTAAAGTGTACGGAGGCCATGCCGTTTCCTTTGAAAAGTGCCGAATATAAGATTAACGGTACCGATGAGGCTGTCATATCGGCGGTTGAAGAAAAGCTCAAAAACTGTACGGTTTGTCTTGTTGGACCCGGCATGGGTAGAGGAAACGAAACGAGAGCATTAGTAACTCATCTTCTTGAAAAATCGACGATCCCGATAATTTTGGATGCGGACGGAATAAATGCGCTGGCTGATAATATAGATATATTGGACAGGGCAGCGTGTCCCGTTATACTTACGCCGCATGAAGCAGAGTTTGCCCGCATTGGCGGTATTATCGGCAAGGATAGAGTGAAGTCCGCGCGCGATTTTGCGGTGCGGCATAACTGCTATCTTGTGCTCAAAGGCCATAGAAGCATTACTGCACTTCCGGATGGCAGATGCTACATAAATACCTGTGGAAATCCGGGTATGGCAAAGGGTGGCAGTGGTGATGTACTTGCCGGAATCATTGCATCCCTTTGTGGTCAGATTGACATTGAAAAAGCTGTACCTGCAGCTGTTTATTTGCACAGCAAAGCAGGAGATGCAGCGGCGGAAAAGTATGGCGAATATTCCATGACGCCCAGCGATATCATATCCTTGCTGCCGGTGGCGTTTGGCGGGAGATGAGCCGAGTTGAAGAAAATCCTTTTCCTTGCAGTTGCTTTTTTGATAATGACAGCCTGCAGCAATGACACCCCATATGAAACGTTTCTTGGAATAAGAGCAGGGTATCTTGCTGCGGATGTACAGCTCACAGCAGAGCTTTCGGCTGATTACGGAGACCGATGTGTAGAATATAAGCTCGCCTACGTAGGCGATGGCAAAAGCGGAGAGGTTTCTGTTATTGAGCCGGATGAAATTCGCGGCATTTCTGCGCAAATCGGTGAAGATAAAAAAGTATCGTTGAAATGCGGAGATGTACTTATTGATACAGGTGTTATCTATGGCACGGATGTAAGTCCTGTCGGAGCGTTGCCTCTTATTGTAAACGCAGTAAGAGAAGGTTACGTATCGGCGGTGTATAGAGAAACGTTGAACAGCAGTGAATATACGGTCGTTGAAATTGACGAAACACCTGCAGGGGAAAGCGAAAAACTGATTTATACCTTATGGTTTGCGGCGGAAGACCGTTCTCTGTATAAAGCCGAAGTAAATGCTGGAGGACTTGTCGTAGTTACCGCATTATTTGAGGGAGCAGTATAAATGAACGCACAAAAGAAAAGATGCTGGGCTGAAATATCGCTGGATAATATAGAGTATAACTATAGAAGCATGCGAAGCAGACTTCCGGATGGTTGTAAATTTCTTGGAGTTGTTAAAGCTAATGCCTATGGACACGGTGCGGTAGAGGTAGCTAAAGTCCTTGAAGGTGCAGGTGCTGATTATTTGGCGGTTGCATGTATAGATGAGGCTGTTGAACTGCGCGAAAACGGAATTGGTCTGCCGATACTCGTTCTCGGATACACCGCTGCGGAGTATACGCGCCAGTTGATAGAATATAATATCACTCAAAATGTAATAGATCATGGGATCGGATGTGCTTACGCTTTAGAAGCCGAAAGACTTGGCAAGGTACTTAAATGTCATCTTAAGGTCGACAGCGGTATGGGAAGACTTGGATTTAGGGAAGATGTGCCTATAGATAAAGCTGCAGAGTTGCTTGCCCTTCGAAGCCTTAATTTTGAAGGTGTGTTTACTCATTTTGCTGTGTCGGATGTAAATGGGGATGAATATACTCAGCAGCAGTACGAAGCGTTTATAAATCGAGTCAGAGAATTGGAAAGCTTATCCGGCAAAAAATTTGAACTAATCCATTGCGCCAACAGTGGCGCTATGCTAAACTATGAGCATACTTATCACAATATGGTTAGACCGGGCATAATGCTGTACGGTCACTATCCCGATAAGGATACGGCAGGGATTGATATCCGTCCCGCTATGACACTGAAAACCAGAATCGCCCAAATCAAAAATGTTGTGCCAGGAGATACTGTAAGTTACGGCCGCATATGGAGAGCTGAGAAGCCTGCCAAAATTGCGGTTTTGTCTATCGGTTATGCTGACGGTCTCAGTCGCCGTCTTTCGGATAAGGCAGAATTTTTGCTGAATGGCAGCAGAATACGGCAGATAGGCCGCATCTGTATGGATATGTGCATGGTGGATATAAGTGAAGTGCCTCAGGCTGCAGTTGGTGACGAGGTAATTATTTTTGGAGAAGAACTGCCTATAGAGGAACACGCAAACAAAATCGGTACGATCTCGTATGAGATGCTTTGCAATGTTTCTGTAAGAGTACCCAGAGTATACACACACTGTGAAAACGCGTAATATATTGTTAGTGCGGGGGATAGCTCCGCAATAGCGATATAAGGTTATATAACAAATGCTGTGGCATTCGTATATTTCCTTCCTTTGCGGGGAAGAATCATACTGTCCCGTTACATAAACTGTTCTGTTAACGGGCGTACTATCTTCCGTCGGAGAGTGAAGTGTTTTGATAAACGGTGTGAAAAGAGGAGATATATATTATGCTGACCTGAGCCCGGTGGTTGGCAGCGAGCAGGGTGGAATGCGTCCGGTTCTTATAGTACAGAACGATGTGGGCAACAAGCATAGCCCTACCGTTATCGCAGCTGCAATCACATCTCAGATCAACAAAGCCAAGTTGCCTACTCATATAGAGCTTGGCGCGAAAACTTACGGTCTAAGTAAAGATTCCGTTATACTGCTTGAGCAGATACGAACTATTGACAAAAAGCGATTGAAAGATCGAATGGGTAAGCTGGATGACCAACTGATGAATCGCGTGGATAATGCGATAGCGGTTAGTTTTGGGCTGACCGATAATAATTAAACGAATGAGGAGATGTAGCAGAAATTGCTCTGCTTCTCTCCGCTGCCCGGAGGTACATATGAAAAGCAAAAAAAGAATTGTAACTATGCTGGCAATAGTTGTGGCTGCACTTTTTGTGTTCGGTTTGGCAGCAGCTGCTACGGGGGGATATGGTTCCTCCTCTGATCCTCTCATAACGCTCAGTTATATTACTGATATTTTTATGCCTGAGGTAGATACAACTATCAATAATGCCATAGAAGGAAAAACGCTTGAAATAAGTTCCAAGCTGGACGATACTATAGTTGCCCTTGAAACAAAATACAATGAGGCATCTATTGCTTCTGCTGCCAGTACCTATACTGTCATCTCTATGAGCTCGGGCGAAAAGCTGGTAGGTGTTAAAGGCTGTGAGGTAATGCTCCGCGTGGGAAGTGCGTATTGCAGTGCTCCTGCATCTCCCGGATTGATAGATACGTCTACCGCCGGTATTCTTGAAAATGGCCAGTATCTTGTAAAGAACCATATGTATATGATCACTATTGACGGCCGCGGCATTGTAGCTGATGGTGATATAATGATCATAGTTCGTGGCGACTATACAATAGAATGAGTTATAAATGAGAATAACCCTATCTGTTCAAAAGAACGGATAGGGTTATTTTTGTTGTCTGTTGTGAGTGGTTTAGTTGTATCAAAGTCCCCAAACGAGCCAGATAAAGATATATCCGGCAAGGACTGCGGTGAGGGTAAAGGGAACGCCGATACGCAAGAAGTCTTTGGTATTGACTGTTTCGCCATTTTTGCGAAGTATACCTATAGCTGCAATGTTTGCAGAAGCACCGATGGGGGTGAGGTTGCCGCCAAGTGTTGCACCTGTAAGCAGACCGAAATAGAAAACGTAAGGCTCCACACCGGCACCACCATTCATCATTGCTGCAATACTCTGTACAACGGGCAGCATAGTTGCAACGTAAGGAATGTTGTCAATGAAAGCAGAAAGAATTACAGAAGCGAATACGATGAGAGTGTAGAGGAGGAAAGGACTGTTTCCTGCAATACGATTGAAAAGGGATGCAATGGCGTCGATAACACCTGCGGTCTGGATACCTTCAATTACCATGAAGAGGCCGAAGAGCAGCAGGAGAGTATCTTTGTCGAGATCCTTGATTACCTGCTTGAGGGAATCTGTGTTGTGCTTGATCGCACATGCACGGGAGACACCGATGATGCACATGGCAACGCAGATAAGGCCGCTTCTGTGATTGTAAAGGGTGAGAAGCGCTCCGCCGTTTGCGGGCTCATTAATGAAAGAAGCTATTATAAGCAGAACAACGGTGCCGACCAGCATGTAGGTAGGGAACAAATCCTCTACTACAGTTTCAACCTTTGCGGAAACGGGCTGTTTGTCTTTGCGGAAAAGAATGAGCAGTACGACTACGGAAGCAAGAGCGCCAAGCTCAACACCCCAGAATATACCGGGTTTACCTTCCATCCAGAAGAATTCCATAAAGTTCATATCGGCAAAGCCGCCAAGCAGTATGCTGGTGGTATCGCCAACGAGAGTGGCAGCGCCCTGAAGATTGGAAGAAACAGCTATTGCGATAAGAACGGGGATGGGGGAAATCTTGAGCTGCTTGGATATGGCAAGACCTATGGGGGCTATCATAAGTACGGTAGCGACATTGTCAACAAAAGCACTGACTATGCCGGCAAAGAGAGCCAAAACTGTGACTGCCAACTTTACGTTAGGAACTTTGGATATAAGCATTTCTGAAAGGCGAGCGGGCATGCGACTTTCTATAAACAGCGTTACAAGGCCCATCGTGCCGCCTATCATGAGAAGAACGTTGTAATCGACAGCGGATAGCGCGGAAAGAATGTTGATCTCGAATATGCCGCAGTAGCCAAGTATGATAAATACTGCAGCTGAAGCGAGAGCTATGTACGGACGCCATTTTTGGAATGTAAGCATGAGGACATAGGTAATCAAAAAGATAATAAGAGCCAGAATCATATTTGCAATTCCTCCGATATGTTTTTACTCGTCTGGTTTGTCTTCGGATATCATGCGATAGCCGACACCGAGTTCGTTATAAATGTATTTTTGTTTACCGGGTTTTGAACCAAGCTTTTTGCGGATATTGGCCATATTTACCTGCAACCTTTTTATACTGCCGGTATCTGCGGCACCCCAGATTTCCTGAATTATGGTGTTGTATGTCATCATTTTTCCTGCATGTTCGGAAAGGAGCGCAACAATATTATATTCGGTTTGAGTGAGATGTATATCAATTCCGTTTATTGTTACCTTGCGCTGATCATAATCAATATCCATTTCGCCTACACTGAATTTGCCACCGGGCAGTGCGCCGGACTGGGAGCTGTGGCGGCTGGAGCGGAGAGAGGCGCGGACGCGGGCCAAAAGCTCACCCGTACCGAAAGGCTTTGTTATATAGTCATTGGCTCCAAGGTCGAGGGCTTTGATCTTATCATCCTCGGTAGAGCGAGCTGAGAGTACGATTATTGCCGCAGTTGAAGTCTGACGGGCAAAGCGGATGAATTCCGTGCCGTCCGCATCGGGCAGACCGAGATCAAGAATAACCAGATCAGGGCGGTGAGAAGAAAACATAAGTTTACCTTCGGCACATGTTGATGCGCTGAGGGGCTGATAACCATTGCTTTCGAGAATGGTATCCATAAAACTTCTTATGTTTGCTTCGTCTTCTATAACAAGAATTTTATACTTATTATTACTCACTATCTATCGCCTCCGTCATAAGAGAGAAACTAAATGATGCGCCGCCGTCATGGTTGTTTTGTACCCAAATTTCTCCGTCATGTGCATTGATTATTGCGGCGCAAAGAGAAAGACCTATATTCATATTGCCTTTGCTTCTGTCGGCATTCTGAGTGTCCTTGCCCAAATATCCGGAGAATATATTACGAAGCTTTTCGTATTCTATACCGCAGCCATTATCGCTTATAGTAAAGATTGCGGTATTGTCCTGGAGTTCAACTGTGAATTTAATTTGTGTCATGCCTTGAGCGTGTCTTACGGCATTTTCAAGAATGTTGATAATAACCTGCTCGATAAGCATAACATCCATGGGTATTGTTATGAAGCCATCGGGTATATCTACTTCAACAATCTGCGTAGGATAACGCTTTTCGAATTTTATCAAAACAGCATCGACCAATTCCTCGAGAACTGTTGGTGTCTTTACAAGAGTGACCTTGTCGCTGCCCATACGAGTGACGGAGAGTAGATTTTCAACCATTTGGATAAGCCACTGGGCATCTTCGCTGATTTCGCCGAGCAGTTTGAGCTGCTGTTCTTTGCGGATAATGTCATAGTTATCGATTATTGCAGAGCAAGAGCCGTATATTGAAGTTAGCGGGGTTCTTAAATCGTGGGATATAGCGCGGAGAAGATTGGCGCGCATACGCTCGGCTTCGCTTTCGGCTTTTAACTTTTCGTGTCGCTTTATCTTTGTGGTCAGTGTGCTTGTCATAATGGCGACAGCAAGGAAGACCACTGCGGAGAAAATATTTTCCGGTATAGAAAAATTAAGTTCGAAATAAGGGTATGTAAATGCAAAGTTGACCACAACCGCGCTTATCAGTGAGGCTGCTATACCGTAGGCATATCCCAAGGTTATGTAAGAAATCAAGAAACAGGCGAGGGCAAATATGAGTGGGGCCAAAGTGCTGCTTATAAAAATCTTATGAATGTATATGCCAACTAAAAAAGAAACAGCAAGTATGACAATTGTCAAAACAATGCTTCGGATTGTGTAAAGATATTTTCGCATACATTATCCTCCATCAATAAATACTACCACATTGCAGGCAAAGAGTGAGTTAAGAATTGATTTTGTGCCATGATTATATATTGCTATCATATATTTTCCAACTATAAATATAATTTTTTAAAAGTATTTTGGATTGGTGATTATATGGCTGATTTAAGGCAAGAATATGATATCGTATTCGAGGGCAAAAAACTGGGATGTGCTGTGGTGGCTCGGGTCGGGATCAGGCTTGAGATATTTGGGGAAATAAGAAATTTTGCATCCCAAAATCCATTTAGACTTGCGGTAAAATGTGATGGCAAAATTGTTTGTCTGGGAGTTATGCTGCCACGAAAAGATAGGTTTACATTCCATAAAATTTACACGAAAAGTATGCTGCATGAACTTGGCATAAGTGCGATTGAAGAGTTTACGTTGGTGCGAGATGGTGATACGAGCTCGTACGCATCTGCCCCAAATATGACTGAGAATATGGGTTCGTGGTGTTCCGTGGAAGATATGTCCGAGTTTTTGGAGGCAGGGGAATTCAGACGGCAATTTTCGGCATATAAGAATTGTATTGCATGCAAACAGAATGATATAGAGTATCTTGCTGTGCCTATAATTAAAGATAAAGCGCTGCCTGCGCTATCGGTGTGGTGTCTTGGGGAAACTCGTAAAATAAACGGCAAGCTGTATATGGTGTTTAAAATACGCAAAGGAAAACTTCTGTTTTGAAACAAAATATCTTTGCCTATAAGGCCTTATTACTTGACAATTTCCATTGTGTGATATAGAATTCTTAGCCGTGATATAAGTTAATATGCCCCCGTACCTCACCTGGACAGAGGGTCCGCCTCCTAAGCGGAATGTAGTGCGTTCGAGTCGCGCCGGGGGTGCCATAGGCTGCCGAACTAATTGTAGTCGGCAGCCTTTTGTTTGCAAGGATATTATTCTTGATTGAGAATAATATCCTTGACACGAATATGGCCCGGTGTTAGAATAAAAAAGGAAATGACCGAGGTGGAGCTCGGCCATTTCCAGTAAAATGAAGAATACCGTTATCGGCATCCTGCAAATACATGATAACGGTATTCTTCAAAAAAATCAATAGTAAGGAGAATACAAAAAACATGAACACCAAAAAAATCCTCGCATTGCTTCTAGCTCTCGTTATGGCACTTTCACTCTGTGCCTGCGGCAGCAACAACACTCCCTCTGGAAGCACCCCTCCCACCAACGAGAATGTAACCCCCGACGAGAACAAACAGCCCGAAACCGAACCTGTAGAACTGATCGTTTTTGCTGCTGCCTCCATGACCGAAACACTCACGGAGCTGGGCAACAAGTACATGGAAGCCAATGAGAATGTCACCATCGTCTTTAACTTTGACTCTTCCGGCACTCTGAAAACGCAGATTCAGGAAGGTGCCGATGTCGATATTTTCATTTCTGCCGGTCAGAAGCAGATGAACCAGCTGGATATCACTGCTGACGCTTCTGTCAACACCGACGGCCTGGACTTCGTTCTGGAAGGTACCCGTTTCAACATTCTGGAAAACAAGGTCGCTCTGGCTGTTCCCGA
>JAFYLI010000065.1 GCA_017537165.1 Oscillospiraceae bacterium
ATAGCAGCGGCGGCAGATGTAGACCCCCGCGGTGGATTTGAAATGAAATAATTTTATATATAAGAAAACGAAAGGTGGAAAAAACTATGCTTACAAAGCGTCAGAATCTGCTTGAAACCATCAGAGGCGGCAATCCCGATAGATTTGTAGACCAGTACGAACCCTTTGCTCTTCTCATGGGCAACCCCTATATGAAGAAGAACTTCGGCATCCGTAACGGTGATATGATGGTCAACTCCTGGGGTGTAACCATTCAGTTCAAGGAAAATACCCCCGGTCCTTTCCCTGTGCACGATGATGAGCACAAGGTCGTAAAGGATATTACCAAGTGGCGCGAAGTAGTTCACGCTCCCAGCCTTGACTTCACTCCCGAAGAGTGGGCAGAGTTCCAGCCTATGGTTGACGCTGTTGACCGCAACGAGTACTTTGCAACCGCTATGGTAGCTCCCGGTATCTTTGAGCAGCTCCACTACCTCATGGGTATGGATGATTGCCTCATCAACTTCTATCTTGAGCCCGAAGCAATGCATGAGCTTATCGACTACATAACCGATTGGGAACTTGAGTTTGCAAAGGTCATCTGCGAGAATCAGCATCCCGATGCTATCCTCCATCACGATGACTGGGGCAGCCAGAAGTCTACCTTCCTTTCTCCCGAGATGTTCGAGGAGTTTATCCTCCCCGCATACAAGAAGGTTTACGGCTACTATAAGGAGCACGGCGTTGAAGTTATCGTTCACCACTCCGACTCCTACGCTGCAACCCTCGTTCCCTACATGATCGAGATGGGTATTGACATTTTCCAGGGCTGTCTGGATACCAACAATATCCCCGAGCTCATCGAGAAGTACGGCGGCAAGATATCCTTCATGGGCGGTATCAATAACGGCGTTGTTGATACTCACGATTGGACTTACGAGAAGATCGGCACATACGTTGAGAAGATGTGCCGCGACTGCGGAACCAAGTATTTCATCCCCTGCTGCACCGCAGGCGGCCCCGGCAGCACCTATCCCGGTGTTTACGCTGAGGTATCCAAGCAGATCGCCCGCATGAGCAAGGAAATGTATTGATCCTTATAACGATAAAAACGGAAGGCACAGAAATGTGTCTTCCGTTTTTTCTTGCATAAAGGGAAACACCCCGAATGGCGAACCATTCGGGGTGTAATTGTATTTATCAGTCGATAAATGCCTCGCGGCCAGCGTAAGTGGTGTGCAGGAGGTGGTGAGCCTTGTGGGAGTTGGGCTCGCCGAGGTAATCCTTGTACAGCTGCTGTATCTGAGTGTTGTTGTGAGACTGACGGAGAGTATTGCGCTCGTCCTCGGAATAGAGGGCAGCAGCTCTCTTCTCCTTGTAGGTATCGAGAATGTCGGCATCCTCGTTGGGGAGGAAGCAGGGACGGACATAAGGCTGACCGCCACCGTTGATGCAGCCGCCGGGGCAGCCCATGATCTCGATGAAGGTGTACTTGCTCTTGCCTGCGCGGATGTCGTCAAGGAGAACCTTGGCGTTCTTCATGCCGTGAGCAACAGCGATGCTGATTTCCATGCCGCCGAGAGTGAGGGTAGCTTCCTTGATGCCGTCGAAGCCACGAACTGCCTCGAACTTGATAGCCTCGTGCTCCTTGCCCTCGAGGACATAGTAAGCGGTACGGAGAGCAGCTTCCATAACACCGCCGGTTACGCCGAAGATAACGGCTGCGCCGGAGTACTCGCCCAGCAGATCCTGGTCGAACTCTTCATCGGGAAGCTCGCGGAAGAGGATACCTGCGCGCTTGATGAGGTCGCCAAGCTCACGGGTGGTGAGAACAGCGTCAACGTCCTTGATACCGTCGTGCTGAAGCTGAGGTCTTTCCTTCTCGAACTTCTTTGCGGTACAGGGCATGATGGAAACTACGAAGATGTCCTTAGGATCGATGCCATTCTTCTCAGCGTAGTAGCTCTTGAGGATAGCACCCTGCATCTCGTGAGGAGACTTGCAGGAAGAAACGTGACCAAGGAGATCGGAGTAGTAGGTCTCAGCGTAGTTGATCCAGCCGGGAGAGCAGGAAGTGATCATGGGGAGGGTGCCGCCGTTCTTTACGCGGCCGAGAAGCTCGGTAGCCTCTTCCATGATGGTAAGGTCAGCAGCGAAGTTGGTGTCGTAAACCTTAGCAAAGCCGAGGCGCTTGAGAGCAGCGACCATCTTGCCGGTTACGGGAGTACCGATCTTCATGCCGAACTCTTCGCCCAGAGCTGCGCGAACTGCGGGAGCGGTCTGAACAACAACGTGCTTGCCTGCTGCCATAGCTGCGTCGATGAGAGCGATTTCGGACTTCTCGGTGAGAGCACCGGTGGGGCAGACGTTAACGCACTGACCGCACATGATGCAGGGAGAAGAAGTGAGAGGACGGTTGCCTGCGGGAGCAACGATGGTTGCAAAGCCTCTGTTCTGGAAGCTGAGAACGCCGTTGCCGTGTGCATTCTGGCAGCGTGCTACGCAGCGGCCGCAGAGGATGCACTTGCTGGTGTCGCGAACGATGGAGGGAGAGATCTCGTCAACGGTAACGGGAGTCTTCTCGCCGAGGAACATGTTCTCGCGAGCGCCGGTGAGCTTAGCTACGTGCAGAAGCTCGCACTTGCCGTTCTTGTCGCACTGCTGGCAGTTCATGGAGTGGTTGCTGAGCAGGAGCTCAACGGAGGTGCGGCGAGCAGCAGCAGCCTTGGGGGTGGAGATCTTGATCTCGATACCCTCGTTTACGGGGTATACGCAGGAAGCAACGAGACCCTTAGCACCGGTAGCCTCAACGAGACATACGCGGCAGGAACCCTGGTTGCATTCACCGTGGTTAAAAGCACAGAGAGAGGGGATCTCATAGCCGCACTTTCTTGCAGCTTCGAGTATAGTAATGCCGTCTTCTACCTGATAGGGGCGGCCTTCTATTTTAATGTTAACAAGAGCCATTGTGTGTACCTCCTTAGTCCTTGTAGATAGCTTCGAACTTGCAGGAAGAGATACATGCGCCGCACTTGATGCACTTGGTTGCGTCGATCTCGAAGGGAGTCTTCTTGACCTCGCCGGTGATGGCGTTAACAGGGCACTGACGTGCGCAGAGGCTGCACTTTCTGCACTTATCGGGGTCGATCTTGTACTGCATCAGGTTCTTGCAAACCTTAGCGGGACACTTCTTGTCAACGATGTGAGCAATGTACTCATCCTTGAAGTGTCTGAGAGTGGAGATGATGGGGTTGGAAGCGGTCTGGCCAAGAGCGCAGAGAGCGTTGCTCTTGCAAGCATTACCCAGCTCTTCCAGCTCGTCCAGATCCTTCATGGTGCCGGTGCCGTTGGTGATTCTGGTGAGGATCTCCAGCATACGCTTGGTACCAACACGGCAGGGGGTGCACTTACCGCAGGACTCGTCGCAGATGAATTCCATGTAGAACTTAGCAACGTCGACCATGCAGTTGTCTTCGTCCATAACGATAGCGCCGCCGGAACCCATCATGGAGCCCTTAGCAACCAGGTTATCGAAGTCGATGGGCTCATCCAGGAACTCTGCGGTGAGGCAGCCGCCGGAAGGACCACCGGTCTGGATAGCCTTGAAGGTCTTGCCGTTGGGGATGCCGCCGCCGATGTCGAAGATGAGGTCGCGCAGGGTGGTACCCATGGGAACTTCAACCAGACCTACGTTGTTTACCTTACCGCCGAGAGCGAATACCTTGGTGCCCTTGGAGCCTGCGGTGCCGTTTTCTGCAAACTTAGCAGCGCCTTCTCTGAGAACGTAGGGTACGCAAGCGAGGGTCTCAACGTTGTTAACGATGGTGGGCTTATCCCAAAGACCCTTAACAGCGGGGAAGGGAGGACGGGGACGAGGCATACCGCGCTTACCCTCGATGGAGTTGAGCAGAGCGGTCTCTTCGCCGCAGACGAATGCGCCTGCACCGGGACGGATGTATACGCGGAAGGAGAAGTCGGTGCCCATGATGTTGTCACCAAGGAGACCAAGCTCTTCAGCCTGCTTGATAGCGATCTCAAGGCGATGGATAGCGGTGGGATACTCAGCGCGAACGTAGAAGTTACCTTCCTTAGCGCCGATAGCGTAACCGGCGATCATCATACCTTCGATAACAGCAAGGGGGTTACCTTCGAGGATGGAACGGTCCATGAATGCACCGGGGTCACCCTCGTCACCGTTGCAGACGACATACTTCTCATAGCCTTCGGAGGCGTAAGCGAACTGCCACTTTCTGCCGGTGGGGAAGCCTGCGCCGCCACGGCCGCGGAGACCGGAGTCGAGAACTTCCTTGATAACGTCGGCTCTGTCCATCTGCAGTGCTCTTGCGAGACCTGCGAAAGCGCCGGCGCCGATAGCTTCGTTGATGTCTTCGGGGTTGATGGAGCCGCAGCCGTGCAGGGAGATACGCATCTGCTTCTTGTAGAAGTTGATGTCATCCTGCTTGGAAACCTTCTCGCCGGTAGCGGGGTCGACGAAGAGCAGTCTCTCAACAACCTGACCGCCGATGAGGTCGGTCTCAACGATCTCTTCTACGTCGTCGATGGTAACGAGTCTGTAGAGAGTATCTTCGGGATAGATCTTAACGAAGGGACCCTGAGAGCAGAAACCGAAGCAACCAACCTGGTTTACGGTAACCTTATCGGAAAGGCCCTTCTCGATAACGAGCTTTTCGATCTTTTCTCTGATAGCAGCGGAATCGGAAGAAAGACAGCCGGTACCACCGCAGAGAACTACAGCGCGCATACCGTTAGCGCCGCTGAACTTGGCAGCAAGAGCAGCGGAACAAGCTTCGCGCTTGCACTCGAACTCAGCAAAATTCTTAATCATTGTGTTACCTCCTTATTCGGCAGCAGCGTCAGCTCTCAGCTGATCGATGATGACGGGAACGTCCTTAACTGCGACCTTGGAATAAACCTTGCCGTTAATGGAAACTGCGGGAGCGATACCGCAGGCGCCGATGCAGCGCAGAGCGTCGAGGGTGAACATACCGTCTTCGCTGGTCTCGCCGGGCTTGATGTTAAGGATCTCGGAGAACTTGTCGATAACCTGCTGAGCGCCCTTGACGTAGCAAGCGGTACCCAGGCAGCAACCGATGACGTACTTTCCCTTGGGAGTGAGGGAGAAGAAAGAGTAGAAGGTAACAACACCGTAGATTTCAGCAACGGATATTCCGGTTCTAGCGGATACCAGCTCCTGAACCTCGAGGGGTATGTAGCCGTACTCGTTCTGGATGTCGCTGAGAATCATGATCAGCGGGGTTTTCTGGCCGATGTGTCTGTCGCAGATCGCATTGATCTTTGCAGCAGCAGCCTCTTGCAGATGAGCCATGTAATTTCCTCCTTAATGGTTTTATATACGTTACGAGTTTAATTAAGCATTTGAACATTAATCTGCCATTGTCGCAATTATAGCACGGGAAATGCAAAAAGTCATTAGTTAAATGCTTTTTTGTTACAATTTATCAAAACTGACCAAAATTCAAGCAGGCAAAAACGAACAAGTTCATTGAAATAACCATTCGACGACATGGAATGAGGCGAACAAGTTCGCTTTTTGTGGTATTTGTGGCTCAAAACGTAAATAATATAGGCAAAATACCGGGATTTTGGGAAAATTAAACAAACAAGCGCTTTCGCGGTTTTGCACAATAAAGAAATGATGTAAAACGGCGGGGCGGGAGGGGGGAGGGAGGTGAACGTGTTTATATATTAAATAATTGCGAAGTGCGGCGAATATGAAATTTTGAATAAAATGACATAATATTTGAATTGAAATTCAATACAAACTGTGCTATTATAGTTTAAATAATTAAAATGCTGCTTAGCGCGTTTATGGAGAACAGACAATGGATTTCAAACCCTTTACTCTTATCTGCGGCCACTACGGCTGCGGAAAGACAAACCTTTCCTTGAATATTGCCCTTGACCTTGCCGCCAGAGGCGAAAAGGTTACCCTTGTGGATATGGACGTAGTCAACCCCTACTTCCGCTCGTCGGATTACCGTCAGCTTATACAGGATGCAGGAGTGCACCTTATAGCTTCCGCTTTTGCCGGCGGCAATCTGGATTCTCCCGCGATCCCTGCGGAGGTGGCCTCCATTTTCGACAGTCCCGAGGGATACATTATAATAGATGTGGGCGGCGATGACGTAGGCGCAACGGCCCTTGGCCGCTTCTCCCGCAAGATAAATGCCATAGATTATGACATGCTCTACGTTATCAACAAGAACCGTCCCATCACAGCCGATGCTGCCTCGGCAGGAGAGATACTCGCAGAAATCGAGTTTAAATCCCGCATCAAGGCTACCGGCATTGTGAACAATACCCACCTTATGGGCTTTACGACAGAGGAGACCGTCCTCTCGTCGATGGAATATGCCAGACAGACGGCAGAAGCTATGAATCTGCCCCTGCGTTTTACCACAGCACCCGAAAGCTTCGCCGACAAGCTTGACATTGAAAATATTTATCCGGTGAAGGTTCATGTAAAAACACCCTGGATGTGAAAGGAATGATTTTCCCATGGCAAAAATCACGGTAAACGAAACTTACTGCAAAGGCTGTGAGCTTTGCGTGGCCGCATGTCCCAAGCATATCATCGCTTTGGATACAAGCCGTATCAACGCAAAGGGTTATCACCCCGCCGCTCAGATAGAGGGTAGCGAATGCAGTGGCTGCTGCTGCTGCGCTCTCATGTGTCCCGACGTGGCTATCACAGTAGAGAAATAAGGAAGAGAGGACTACATAATGGCTGAAAAAGTACTTATGAAGGGCAATGAAGCCCTTGCGGAAGCTGCTATCTGCGCAGGATGCCATCATTTCTTCGGCTATCCCATCACCCCGCAGACCGAGCTGGCAGCTTATATGGCAAAGAAAATGCCCAAGATCGGCGGAACCTATCTTCAGGCCGAGTCTGAGCTTGCTTCCATAAATATGGTTCTCGGTGCTGCCGCTGCCGGCGTTCGCACCATGACCTCCACCAGCTCTCCCGGTCTTAGCCTTATGACCGAGGGTATCTCCTATATCGCAGGCTGCGATCTGCCCTGCCTTATCGTTAACGTTCAGCGCGGCGGCCCCGGCCTCGGCGGTATCCAGCCCTCTCAGGCTGACTACTATCAGGCTACCAAGGCTACCGGCCACGGCGACTTCCAGCTTATCGTTCTCGCTCCCTCTACCGTTCAGGAAATGGTAGACATGGTCTTCCTTGCCTTCGAGCTGGGCGAAAAGTACCGCATGCCCGCAATGCTCTTCTCCGATGGCCTTCTGGGTCAGATGATGGAGCCCGTTGAACTGCCCGAACCCGGCAGCGTCAAGATCTCCGATAAGCCCTGGGCAGTTACCGGCCACAATAACGAGCGTACCCACAATATCGTAAACTCCCTCTACCTGGAGCCCGACCTGCTTGAAAAGACCGTACGCGCACGCTATGAGCGTTATGCGGAATGTCAGGCAACCGAGCAGCGCTGCGAAGAGCTGCTGGTTGACGATGCAGACATCGTTCTGGTAGCTTACGGTGCATCCTCCCGTGTATGCCGCAGCGCTATCATGGAAGCTCGCGCTCAGGGTATCAAGGTCGGTATGATCCGTCCCATCACCGTATGGCCCTTCCCCGTAGATGCCATTACCAAGGCTGCCGAGCACGCCAAGGCATTCCTCACCGTTGAGATGAGCATGGGTCAGATGGTGGATGACGTTCGCCTTGCCCTTAACGGCGCAAGACCCACTTACTTCTATGGCCGCACCGGCGGTATGATCCCCTCTCCCGCCGAAGTTCTGGAAGAGATAAAGAAGATTCAGGAGGGTATATAAAATGGCTGTTGTATTTGAAAGACCCCACGCTCTTACCGATAAGGTATTCAGCTATTGCCCCGGCTGCCCTCACGGCATAGTTCATCGTCTGGTTGCCGAGACCATTGACGAGCTGGGCATCGAAGGCCGCACCATCGGTATTTCTCCCGTTGGCTGCTCCGTTACCGCTTACGATTTCTTTGCCTGCGACATGGTAGAGGCTGCCCACGGCAGAGCTCCCGCCGTTGCCACCGGCATCAAGCGCGCAAGACCCGATAACATCGTTTTCACCTATCAGGGCGATGGCGACCTGGCCGCTATCGGTATGGCCGAGACCGTTCACGCAGCAACCAGAGGCGAGAACATCACCGTTATCTTCATCAATAATGCTATTTACGGCATGACCGGCGGCCAGATGGCTCCCACCACTCTGCCCGGCCAGATCACTCAGACCACTCCCTACGGCCGCGATGTAAACGCCGCAGGTTATCCCATCCGCGTTTGCGAGCTGCTCTCCACTCTGGACGGCGTAAGCTTCGCTCAGCGCGTTACCGTTGACAGCGTAAAGAACATCCGTGAAGCCAAGAAGGCCATTAAGAAGGCTTTTGAGAATCAGGTAAACGGCCGCGGCTACAGCATCGTTGAAGTCGTTTCCGCATGTCCCACCAACTGGGGTCTGACTCCCAACGAGGCTCTCCAGTGGATGCGCGACAATATGCTGCCCTACTATCCCCTCGGTGTCTATAAGGACAAGTATGCTGAGGAAGGAGGCGCTGAATAATGAGACCTGATCTTAACCTCATGCTCGCCGGCTTCGGCGGTCAGGGCCTGCTCTTCGCAGGTAAGGTTACCGCATACGCAGGTCTGGTAGAAGGCCGTGAAATTTCCTGGCTGCCTTCTTACGGCCCCGAGATGCGCGGCGGTACCGCTAACTGCAGCGTCTGCGTCAGCGATAACCCCATCGGTTCTCCTCTTATCCTCAATCCCGACGCACTTATCGCCATGAACCTGCCTTCCTTCGATAAGTTCATCGATACCGTTAAGCCCGGCGGCACTGTCCTCGTTGACAGCACCATGGTCGAAAAGACCACCGACCGTACCGACATCAAGGTTTTCTACGTTCCCGCAACCAAGATGGCTGACGATAACGGCATCAAGGGCCTTGCCAACATCATTCTTCTCGGCAAGCTCTTCAAGGAAATGCAGTTCTGCTCTCCCGAGGCTCTTATGAAGGGTCTTGAGAAGTGCGTTCCCGCATCCAAGGCTGCTATGCTGGAGTCCAATAAGAAGGCTCTGCAGCTCGGCATGGATTTCTAAAAAACCTCACTCAGCGGGGGAAATTAATCCCCCGCTGAGAATTGTATTTTTGGCTGTGTTGAGCGCAATGAAGCAGTCTGCCGCTTCATTGCGCTCAGTACAGCAATAATTCACAGTAAAGGAGCAGAGTATGGATAACGTATTCGAAATCGCACAGAGAATATCCGGACTGCGCGATGCCTGCGGTTATACCCGCGAGGAGCTTGCAGACGAGCTCGGCATCGATCGCGAGGTTTATGCTGCCTATGAAGAGGACGGAAAGGATATTCCCATAAGCGTTATTTTTCAGATAGCAAACAAATTCGGTGTGGACTTCACCGAAATTCTTACCGGCAGTGCCGCTAAGCTGGACACCTACCATGTGGTAAAGTCCGGCCAGGGCAGAAGCGTTCAGCGTTATGAGGGTTATAACTATCAGGATCTTGCATGGCGCTATACCCGCAAGATAATGCAGCCCCTGCTGGTAACTCTCGACCCCTCCGATGAACCCGCAGCGCTGGTTACTCACGTTGGTCAGGAGTTTAACTTCGTTGTTGAAGGTACCGTTATTTTCACCTTCGGCGACAAGGAGATAGTCCTTGAAAAGGGCGACAGCATCTATTTCAACCCCATGTACCCCCACGGACAGAAGTGCGGCGGCGATGTGCCCGCAATCTTCGTTACCATGATAGCGGAGTAAATCCGACCGCCAAACCCTATCTAAAGGAGCAGTATACTTATGCTTTTGGAAAAATATCTTCCCCGTATAGAGTTTGACTCTTACGAGGATCTCAAAAATAACTACACCGTAAACGAACCCGATGATTTTAACTTCGGCTGGGATATCGTTGACGGCTGGGCGAAAGAGGATGTTAACAAGCGTGCGCTGGTTTGGTGCGACGATCACGGCGGGGAAAAGGTGCTCACCTTCAGCGATATAAGCCGCCTTTCCAACAAGACCGTTCATTTCCTCAAGAGCCTTGGCATCAAAAAGGGCGACAGAGTAATGCTTATCCTCCGCCGCCGCTGGGAATATTGGATATGCGCCACCGCCCTGCATAAGCTGGGTGCGGTGCTGATTCCCGCTAACCTTCAGCTTACCAAGAAGGATATCGTTTACCGCGCTAATTCTGCGGAAATAAAGGCAGTTATCTGCGTAAACGATACCTACGTTCTCAATCAGGTCGATGCCTCTCTGGCAGAGGCGGCAAGCATTAAGCACCGCATAATCGTTGCGGGAGACAGAGAAGGCTGGCTGAACTTCGGCGAAAGTATCGCTGCTTTTTCCGAGGAGCTTGCCCGTCCCACCGGCGAGGAGGCAACCAAGGCTACCGATACCATGCTCATCTACTTCACCTCCGGCACCACCAGTATGCCCAAGCTCGTTGCTCACAACTTCAAGTACCCTCTCGGTCAGATAGTTACCGCAAAGTATTGGCAGCACGTTGAGGAAAATATGCTCCATATGAGCGTTTCCGATTCCGGCTGGGCCAAGTTCGGCTGGGGCAAGATCTACGGCCAGTGGATATGCGGCGCAACCATCTTTGCATACGATATGGATAAGTTCACCGGAGCAGGCCTGCTTGCCGTGCTGGAAAAGTATAAGGTTACTACCTTCTGCGCACCTCCCACCATGTATCGCTTCATGCTGCAGGAGGACGTAAGCAAGTATGATCTTTCATCTATCCATCATTGCGCTACCGCCGGTGAGCCTCTCAACCCCGAGGTCGTAAAGAAGTGGAAGGAATTCACGGGCCACATGATCTACGAGGGCTTCGGACAGACGGAAACTACTGTAGTTCTCGCTAACTTTGGATGGGACGCGGTAAAACCCGGTTCTACCGGCAAGCCTTCTCCCATCTATAACATCACTCTCATGGACGCCGAAGGCAGAGAAGTTGAAGACGGTGAAGAGGGTTACATAGTTGTAAACGGTATCGACGAGCATATGCCCGTTGGCCTGTTCACCTCCTACTTTGGCGACGCAGAGCGCACACAGCGTGAGCTGGGCGGTAAGTACTACAGCCTCGGCGAT
>JAFYLI010000009.1 GCA_017537165.1 Oscillospiraceae bacterium
CCTGAAAAACGAAGAGGGCACGAAAGTAAATGAATTCGGCGTTGAGTACTCAATAACCAAGGAATCTGTTGGCGCCGTTATTCCCACCCCCGGCAAGTACGTCCTCGACGATATTACCAAGTGGCGCGACGTTATAAAAACTCCTGATATTTCCGATGTTGACTGGGAAAAGCTTGCAAAGAAGGATCTTGAGGGCAAGAATCCCGATAATCCCCTTTTCTGCTATTGCGGCCCTCAGTTCATGAACCTTATCGATTTCATGGGATTCACCGAAGGCCTCTGCGCCATTCAGGAAGAACCCGAAGAAGTATATGCCCTTTTTGAGTACCTCACAAAGTACAATCTTGACAAGCAGAAAAACCTTATCAAATACTATAAACCCGACATTTTCTGCCTCTGCGACGATACCGCAATGGCTAAAAATCCTTTCATATCTCTTGAAACTTACCGCACGCTTATCAAGCCTTTCCAAAAGCTTGAGGCCGACCTCGCTCTTGAAAACGGCATGCTCCTCACTATGCACAACTGCGGACGCTGCGAGGATCAGATAGATGACTGGCTTGAGATGGGTGTTACCGGTTGGGACCCTGCCCAGATAACCAATGACCTTCTCGGTATAAAGAAAAAGTATGGGCGCAAGCTGGTTCTCAACGGCTGCTGGGACTCCAACGGCCCCGTAAGCTGGCCTACCACCGACGACAAGATACTCATGGACGCACTTGTTGAATACGTTGATACCTTTGCTCCCGGCGGTGCATTCGCATTCGGCGCCCACGTAATGGGTATGGAGGGCGATACCGAAGCAAAACGCAAGTCCGAAATGATAACAAAATTCTATTGGGACTATGCCCGCGATTGGTATAAGACCCACGGATATTCGTAACTCTAACGCCCTCTGTCTGCAGAGGGCGTTTTAAGTTCTTATTGCGTTTGTTTATTTCAATATGATAAAATCATTGTATAGAAAGGCGGTGGCAGTATGAAAAATAAATGCGATTATTTTAGGCATCAAATCCCTCAATATTCTTCCGGTGCTCTTGACACAAAAGCCGCCGCAAAGCTGCAAAAACACATCGCTAAATGCTCCGAATGCTCTTCCCTGCTGGACGCTCAGTTTAATAGCATGGACGGCAGTGGAAAGCTGTATATACTTGCTACTACATCCGATAATGCCATCAAAAAATCCGCTAAACGCAAGACTGTTATGATTAGCGCTATCACTATTATCGGCATTATTATTGCAGCGCTGATTACAGCAGCATGTCTGCGTGCGGCAGGCTTTGTACGTATAAGCTCAGTTAAGTTTAACGAGTGCAGCCTTGAATATATACAATCAGAGTATCCCGATATACTTATAACCGAAAGCGACCTTATTATCGCAGCCAAGGCTGCTGCGGCCTATAAAGTATACTTAGAAAATCCGACCACCGCTCACTTCACATTTGAAATAAGCAATTCCGAAGCAAAAAAGTTAGGCTGCATCGGAAGAAACGTCAGCACAGGCTATCTTCCGGGCAGCATTATGATATGTTACAAAACAGCATTTCACAGCTATCGTATTACATGGTACGAAAATGTGGAGCCGACCCTTACAAATATAGAAAAATTCCGTTTTACCCGTTTCAAAATTATTGAGTATATTCAGGCAAAAATAATAGGCACTACCGGCAACGAATATTTCAGCGAATACGTCGAAACCACCGATTTTTGGGGAACACTAACCAGACAAGAACTCAATGGATAAAAAGTAAGGGCTTGACCATATGGTCAAGCCCTTTATACTTTTGACTCACTCTTCGCTCAGGAGCTCGTCAGCCGAACATTCCAACGCATTGATAATCTTAACAAAGGTTTTCATACTCGGCATGGTGTTGCCCGTTTCGATATGGCTGACATGGGTCGTTCCGACACCGATCATCTCGCCAAGACGCTCCTGAGTGATATTTTTCTTTGAGCGCATTGCCCTTATTCTTTTGCCGAGATTACTGCAATCAGCCATTGAGTGCAACTCCATTCTTTTTTGTTTTTTCCAAATTTATCATCAATTTTCACATATCTCTCAGGTACATCGCAGCTGCGCTGAAGTTGCAATGTCTGAAATAATTATGTCAAAATCAATAATCGAAGTAATACCATCCGGGAAACAGAGCGAGCGGGCCCGAACCGTTCGCTCTGCAAAGACGTCCCGGCGGTTGATTTCCGCCCACTGCAGGAGGTGCTTAAAGGCGGTAAAGGAAGATTGGTACGCGTTTTTCGAAGATGTCTAAGGTGAGGAATTCATAAAATAAAAAAGCCGCAGCATACAAATATGCTACGGCCGTTTTACCGAAACAAAAACACCCCGGGCCTTGTAACTCGCAGGCTCGGAATAACAGCATGAGCAGGTCTTCTGACTTGCGCTTCACAGAATACGTTTTGCCTTCCCGGGTTACCCCAGTGACCGACTTTCGTCCCAAACGTTTCTCCACGCTTACAGCGGCGGTACCGTTCGTGATTCACACACGATTCACTATTCTCTCCGAAAGGTTCATCGCCCAACGGAGCACTCACACTTTAACTTATCTCACTTATAACACTCTACCCATTAAAAGTCAACACTTTTCTGCTTAATTTCTTTATTTTTCTCTAAATGTAGAGTATGAGTTCAAGTTTTAACCCCAATATGTTTGACGCAGCAGAAATGTTGGTATAAAATATACTCATCATATTATTTTGGAGTATGCCATGTACTATTGTGACATTGCTATAATCGGCGGCGGAGCCTCCGCTCTTGCTGCCGCCATAGAAGCCGCCCGTGGAGGGGCCTTCGTATATATTCTCGAAAAGCTGCCGCGTGTAGGCAAAAAGCTGCTGGTTACCGGTAACGGACGCTGCAACCTGTCTAACCTCTCAGCGAACACACAAAGCTTCTGCGGCGACACCCGCATAATCGCGCCCGCTTTGGACAAATTCGGCGAAATCGTTGAATTTTTTGAATCTCTCGGACTTTATACCCGTGCTGACAACGAGGGTCGCCTTTATCCAATGAGCAATGCCGCCACTGCTGTTCTGGACGCACTGCGCCTTGAGTGCACTCGTCTTGGCGCAACCGAGCTCTGCGACTTCGAAGCCGTAAGCATAGAAAAGGATGAATTCTTCCGAATAAGCGCAGCTGACGGCCGCAAGGTTCAGGCAAAGAAAATCATCTTTGCCTGCGGCGGAAAGGCCGCGCCAAAGCAGGGTACCGATGGCAGTGCTTTCAAACTCTTGAAGCCTTTCGGAATCAAAATCACTCACCTTTCCCCTGCCCTTTCTCCTCTCGCCTGCTCTGCCCAGGAGCTGCGCGCATTGAAAGGACTTCGCGCTCAGGCTGCAGTACACGCATATAAAAACGGTGATTTGGTTGCACAAAGCAAAGGTGAGGTACAGTTCGGAGAAAACGCGCTCTCCGGCATCTGCGTGTTTGACCTTGCCGCCTTTACTCCCGACGAGCTTTCGCTGGATCTTATGCCGGAATATACCGAGGACGATATATTCAACATACTTACGGACATTATTTCCCGCCGCGAATACGCAACGGCTGAAGATGCTTTTACGGGTCTTTTCAACAAGAGAATTGCCCAGTGTCTTCTCCGCCGAGTAAGCAAACTTCCCTTTAATGCTCCCTGCAGCGAAATATATCCCGACGTTCTCCATGACCTGGCTTCCATAATAAAAGATTGGCGTTTCCCCGTTGGAGACGGTGATTGGGATAAGGCTCAGGTTACCTGCGGCGGTATTGCTGCCGATGAACTTACTCCCGAATTAGAACTTCGTCGACTTCCCGATGCTTACGCCTGCGGTGAAGCCCTCGACGTCCACGGCCCATGCGGAGGATTTAATCTCCATTGGGCATGGGCATCCGGCCGACAAGCCGCAAGCAGTGCCCTTGCAGGATTGAGGTAAATTGAATGCTGAGAATACGTGAACTTAAAATATCCCTTGACGGCGGCAAGAGCGAAATTCTCTCTGCTGCAGCCAAGCGCCTTAAAATCTCCACCGATGATATACTCTCCTACCGCATTTCCAAAAAATCCGTTGATGCCAGAAAAAAGGCCGACGTTCACTTCAATATCTCTGTGGATTTGGATGTCAAAAAAGAGGAAAAGGTGCTTTCAAGGCTAAAAAATGAGCCTACAGTAAGTCAAATCACAGAATACAGTTACACCATCCCCTCAATCGGACTTAAAGGCACCCGACCGGTTGTAATAGGCAGCGGGCCTGCAGGTCTTTTCGCTGCGTGGACACTTGCGAAAGCGGGCACTATGCCCATTGTCCTCGAGCGCGGTCTCGACGTTGACTCCCGCACAGAAATGGTTGAACGCTTCTGGCAGAGCGGTGAACTGGATCCCGCTTGCAACACTCAGTTCGGTGAAGGCGGTGCAGGTACTTTCTCCGACGGCAAGCTGACTACCGGCATGAAAGATCGCCGCATTGAGCTTGTCCTGCGCCAATTTGTAGCCTGCGGTGCTCCCGAAGAAATACTGTACGCAGGTAAGCCTCATATAGGTACCGACAAACTGCGCGGAACGATCAAAAACCTGCGAAACGAGATTATAGCTCTCGGCGGCGAAGTTATCTTCGGTGCGCGCTTCTGCGACTTTGATCGCATCGGCGGCAGAATAAGTTCTGTCAGCTATGAAAAGAACGGAACTGTAACTCGCATTGAGGCCGATAACGTTATCCTTGCCGTAGGCCACAGCGCCCGCGACGTGTTTGAACTGCTTTACGAAAAAGGCGCCGAGCTTATCCAAAAGCCTTTTTCTGCCGGAATGCGTATCGAACATAAGCAGAGCTGGCTTAACCGCGCAATGTACGGCGATTTCGCTGAGCATCCCGCTTTGAGTGCGGCAGACTACAAGCTTGCGGTACATCTCCCTAACGGCAGGGGCGTATACACTTTCTGCATGTGCCCCGGCGGACATGTTGTCGCCGCAGCTTCCGAACTTGGAGGCGTTGTTACAAACGGCATGAGCTACCATGCCCGCAGCGGTGAAAACTCCAACGCAGCAGTTTTGGTAAGCGTTGAGCCTTCCGATTTCGGCAGCGATCATCCGCTGGCAGGTGTTGAATTCCAGCGCAGATTGGAGCGTGCCGCCTACGCTGCAGGCGGAAGTAATTATAAAGCTCCCGCTATTTGCTACGGTGATCTGCTCAGCGGCAAAGCAAGCGGTTTTGGTGACGTTACCCCTACTTACCGCCCCGGAGTTGTTCCCGTCTCCCCCGCAGAATACCTTCCCGACTTTATCGTAAGTTCTCTCAAAGAAGGTATAGCCCAGTTTGGCAAAAAGATACGCGGTTTTGATGCTCCCGAAGCAGTCCTTACAGGCGTGGAAAGCCGCAGCTCTTCTCCCGTCAGGATTTTGCGTAACGAGCAGCTTTGCTCTACCAATATTCGCGGACTTTATCCCTGCGGCGAAGGCGCAGGCTATGCAGGCGGCATAATGTCAGCCGCAGTTGACGGCATCAAGTGCGCCGAAGCGATAATTGAAAATATGAAATGATATGCTTAAGGCGGCGTTGATATTCAACGCCGCCTTTTAATTTAACTTTTTTAACCCCAGCGCCTGCTTCTGATAAGTCCACGAGGATCAAAAGATCCCTGAGAGTCAAGAATTATCCATGCCACCAATATAATAGCTATGACAGCAATTATTACAACCGCATTCTTGATCTTACGTCTTCTCGAATAGCGCGCAGCTCTTTCAGCCGGACTCTCCGTAGGGGTGGGGTCAATATAGAAATCATCTTTCTTCATAGCTCTCACCTTTCTTGTTCAAATCGCAATCTGTAGTAACACTACCCACATTTATGTTTATATTATACCACCCGCTAATTTCGCTGTCAAATAAACTTAATTCGTGTTTATTGCACGCTAACTAATATTACATTAATATTACTTCATAAGTTTAGTTCTTGACAGTGGGCATTCTTTATCGTACACTATGCTACTAAACACAAGGAGGAATTAGAATATGGAAAAATTTATACCTTACGAAAAGCTCTCTCCCAAAAAGAAAAAGGAAATTGACAGACAGAAACGCGGAAGCTGGTACGGTATCAATCCCGTTACCCGCAAGCCGACTAACTCAAAGGCATATAACAGACGAAAGGCACGCAAGATGGATGATTATCCGACCTGCGTGCCTTTTTGATATTCTATTCCGAAGTCTTTTACAAAACTTCCTTATACATAGCGGGCGCGCCACTTTTAGCGGCGTGCTCACTGATGGTAACGACCTCTACCTTCACGGTTTTCTGGCCGAAGCTGATTTCTATTACATCTCCGATTTTCACTTCATAAGATGCTCGCGCAACCTTGCCGTTAACGGAAACTCGCTCGTTATCGCAGGCTTCGTTGGCAACGGTGCGGCGCTTTATCAGTCTTGAAACCTTGAGATATTTATCAAGTCTCATGGTTTTCTCCTTTCTGCATTATCGGTAGTTAGCAAAAAGTGCCGCCCTAAGGCGGCACTAATCAATGCGAATTATTCAGCAACAGCGTCCTTAAGAGCCTTGCCTGCCTTGAACTGAGGGATCTTGGAAGCAGGGATCTCGATCTGCTCGTTGGTTCTGGGGTTGTGACCTACGCGAGCGGCTCTGGTCTTTACTTCAAATGCGCCGAAGCCAACCAGAGAAACCTTGTCTCCGGCCTTCATGGTCTCTACGATGGTATCCAGAGTAGCGGCGATAACCTTGTCAGCGTCCTTCTTGGAAACGCCGGTCTTGGCGGCAACCGCATTGATGAGTTCAGTCTTATTCATTGTTAATGTTCCTCCCGATTATTTATCCTTAGACCGCAAGGGTCTTATTAACGTTTGCAAAGTATAATTTACCATAGCTCGCTATGTTCTGCAAGGCATTTTCACGAAAAAATGCACATTTTTTCACCTAATTTTCAAGAGTTTTGCTATTTTATCGCCCTTGGGTACCAATTCCAGTTCTTCTTTGGAGATAGCGCGAATCACAACTATCATTATTGCGTATACCACGCAGGCTGCCGCAATCGCGACACCCATGGAAAGTACCAGGCGCATGCCTCCATCCGTTCCGATAACAGAGCCAACAACACTATAGACCAGCCACGCAGCAGCACCCATAACTACGGTTGCAATAGCGGGACGCACAAAAGCCTTCGTAAAGCTCGGATGCTCCGGAACGCGCAAACAGATTATAACAATGTTGATAACGCTTATAACGATATAGCACAGCAGGCTGCTTATGGCAGCGCCGCGAACACCAATCACAGCGTTTCCGATAAGTACCCAGTTCAGTGTTATCTTAACTATACCGCCTATAGGCATAGTCCATACGGGTACGCGCTCATGACCGTAGGCCTGCAGAATGGAGTTTGTCATCATGGTAAGGCACACGAAGAAAGATGCTATACCAAGGATGGCAAGCAGCGCGGGCCCCTGCTCATTGCTGCCCGGATAAAGAACATTCATTATGGGCGCAGCAAGAACGGACATACCCAGCGCCATAGGCATTCCCAGCAGAGCACAAAGCTTGATGGCAGCACCTGCAACCTGAGAGGCATCCTTATATTGTTTTCTTGCAATATAGGTGCTGATCGCAGGGATAGCGCTTACGGTAAGAGGTACGATAAAGGCGGAGGGCAGATTGAAAAGAGTCTGCACCTTGAAATATACACCGTAAAGGATATTTGCTTCCTCATATGCCAGACCTGCACCAAACTGCAGTCGGTTGAGGATGAGCTTTGTATCGATAAGTGCGATTATGTTAAGAACCGCAGAACCGATAGTTACGGGTATACCGATCTTAATGAGTTTTACAAAGATTTTGCCTCTGGATTCGGGAACATCGGGCATTGCAATAGGTGCTGCAGTGCGCTTCTCCATGCGCTGCTTATACGCAACGATATAGATAAGGGCCGCAAAGGAACCAATGGTAACACCTGCAATAGCGCCGGCAGCTGCTGTGGGCAGGCCAAGTCCTTTTCGGATAAACAGCCATGCCAAAACGAGGCCGAAAACCAGTTTGCCCAAAACCTCAAGCACCTGAGATACAGAGGTAGGCACCATATCCGAAAGGCCCTGAGTATATCCGCGGTAGGCAGACATGAGGCAGCACAGAAGCACCGAGGGGCCAAGGATAAGTATACTTAACGATGCATCAGGGTTATCTATGGCCTTTGCAAGTGCATTCGGGAACACCATCATCAGCAAGGTCGCTGCAAGACCAAAGACGAAGAAAGCCATGCGAGCTACTGTGAAAACTCGCTTTACCTGCATACGCTTACCGAGCGCGTTTTCCTCAGAAACCATTCTCGACAGAGCTACGGGCAGACCTGCGGTTGAGATAGTAAGCAGCAGCGCATAAATATTATAAGCAGCGCCGAAATAACCCATGCCCTCATCACCAAGGATGTTGCCAAGAGGTATCTTATAAAGCGCTCCGATAACCTTTACTATTATAACCGCCGCAGTAAGCATAGCGGCACCCTGAACAAAGCTTTGCTTTTTCTGGTCAGCCATCAGGCACGTCCTTTCCCTTTTCAATCAATTCCCATGAACTCTTTAAAATTCTCTGAGAATACCTTTTTGCAATCCTCGTAAGGAAGTTCAAGACTCATAAAGCGCTCCAGCGCTTCACCGTAATTCCAAAGAGGAAAATCTGTTCCAAAGAAGCAATTTTCAACACCCATGTAATACAGCTGCTTTCTCGTGCGGCCGATACTTGCAACAGGCATTGTACTGCTTACATCATACTTTATGCCGGGTCTTTGCAGATAATCCCACGCCTCATCCCATTTTCTGAATCCGCCGAGATGGGCAGCAATTATCTTAAGGTCGGGGAAATCATCGGCAACCTTAGCCAGCTTACGCGGGCTGGAAAATTCGTATCTGTCATCGCCGACATGGAAGAGTATGGGCAGGCGGCCTCTTGCCGCCTCATAAATTTCGTAGGCTTCAGGACTATCAATATCAAAACGCTGAAAATCGGGATGAAGCTTAATGCCATGAAGTCCAAGTTCAATAATGCGTTCAACTTCGTCGCCAACACCCTCCATCAAAGGGTGCATTGCGCCAAAACCGTAAAACTCATCATATTCCGATTGTTTTGCGGATATAAAATTATTTATTTCTTTTACCTGCTTGGGGGTGGTAGCTACCGAGCAGATAACGTATCTGTCTATATTATACTGCGAACCGTTTGCCAGCAGTTCTTCGCAGCTTCCATCGTGCTGAGCGGGAAGATCATAAAAACGCCCTATGTTATCCGACGCTTTCACCGACACCTTAGCCGGGAAAACGTGGGTATGCGTATCAATTATCTCAAAATCCCGCCAAGTATAATCATGTTCTTTGATCATGCCAATTCATCTCTGTTCTTTCTGTATCACGCAGACAATGGCGGGATATTCAATCCCGCCATTGAGTATTTAATTTATTCCGCGGAAATGATGTAATAGTAGACGGGCTGACCGCCGGGTATTACGGTAACTTCCGCATCGGGCATGCACTCCTGCAGAACATCTGCAAGTTCCTGTGCCTGCTCTTCGTTGACATCTTCACCATAATATACGCTGACGAGCTCAGGCTCAAACTGTGCCAAGGTATCGCCCATTGCCTTCTCTACAGTTGCCAGATCGGTTCCTGCGGTAAGAAGCTTATTCTCTATCATGGCAAGATAGTCGCCCTCGGCTATCTCAAAGCCGTCGAAATTGGAGTTTCTTGCGGCATAAGTAAGTGTAACCGTATGGACGGTCTCAAGGACCTCATTCATTGCAGCCTCGTTAGCCTCTACCTCACCGTCGGGGTCAAGAGCAAGAAGTGCGGTAACACCCTGAGGTACGGTATGAGTAGGAATAACTACAACGTTCTTTTCGCTCATTCCGACACACTGACCTGCAGCAAGAACTATGTTCTTATTATTGGGAAGAACAAAAACAGTTTCGGCGGGAGTGCGATTGATTTCCTTAAGAATATCTTCAGTGGAAGGATTCATAGTCTGACCACCGGAGATAACTCCATCTGCGCCAAGATCCTTGAACATTGCTTCAAGGCCTTCGCCTGCGCATACGACTACAACGCCGATAGCCTTCTCGGGCTCTGCAACAGGTTCCTCGGCAGGAGCAGCATCCTGCATTTCCATTACTTCGGTATGCTGCAGCTTCATGTTCTCTATCTTTACGGTTACAATATGACCGTAAGTCAGTGCCTCGGTAATAACGACACCGGGGCAGTTATTGTGAACATGGACCTTAATGATCTCATCATCGTCAACAACAACGATGCTGTCACCAAGTTTATCGAGGAACTCACGGAGGAGCTGAGGATCCTTGTCATTCTCACGACCGATAATAAACTCGGTGCAGTAAGCAAACTTTATGTCCTCAGTATCAAAATCGGAGAAATCAGCCTTCTCCTTGACTTCCTGAACTGCCTTAACTTCAGGAGCAGCAAATTCCTTGCCCTGCAGAGAAGCCAGCATAGCCTCAATGATGATAAGGTATCCCTTGCCGCCTGCGTCTATAACACCGGCCTTCTTAAGCACGGGATTCTGATTTACAGTATCTGCAAGAGCTTCCTCGCCAACGGCGATCATGTGCTGCATTACCTTCTCGATATCGTCCTCATTCTCGGCAGCTTCGCACGCAGCATCAGCAGCAAGTCTGGAAACCGTGAGGATAGTACCCTCGGCAGGCTTCATAACGGCCTTATAGGCAGTGCTTACACCTTCGTGGAAAGCAACTGCCATCTCTGCGGCGTTGATGGTCTTCTTTTCCTTAACTGACTTGGCAAAGCCTCTGAACAGAAGGGAGAGGATAACGCCGGAGTTTCCTCTTGCACCGCGAAGAAGCGCGCCTGCAGCTATATCAGCAGTCTTGGTAACACTATCGGGCTCAGATTTCTGCAGCTCGGTCATTGCAGAGCTTATGGTCATACTCATATTACTTCCGGTATCACCATCGGGAACAGGAAATACGTTGAGCTCATTAATCTCTTCCTTATAAGCATCAAGAGAAACAGCCGCAGCTATAAACATCTTTTTCAGGGCAAGCCCATCAATAAATTCTATCATTCTCTAATGTCCGTCCTTTCAAAACGCCCGGATCCGCCGTGCGCTAGATCCATTTTGTATTATTCGGGCATAATGGAGTCGACGAAAACGTCTACGCTCTTTACCTCAACTCCGGTATCTACAGATACCTTATACTTGACTTCCTTAATGATGGAACTGCAAATAACGGGAATGTTAACACCGTTCTTTACAATAATATGCAGCTCTATGGCGATGGTATTATCCTCATTGAAGGTAACATGGACACCCTTGCCCATAGCCTCCCTCTTAAGAAGATGAACAAGTCCGTCGCTAACAGATCTCATGGCCATTCCGCGAACGCCGAAACAGTTCGTTGCAGCTGCGCCCGCAAGATTCGTGAAAACATCGGCAGAAACATTGATATTGCCCATATCGGTGGTCATTTTCACCATGTCCGTCAATCCTTTCGCATTAAAATTCAAAGTATTATATCATATCAATTCTCAAACTACAAGAATTTTTCGCAATTTTGAGAGCTTTCGGCGCAAATTTGTTATCAGTGATTACTAATATATTTTTCTGCTTCTACTGCAGCGGCAGCGCCATCGGCAGATGCGGTAATTATCTGTCGCAGCTCTTTTGCGCGAACATCTCCCGCTACAAAGACACCGGGAATATTGGTATGCAGCCGCTCATCGGCAATAATGTAGCCATACTCGCTGAGCTCAACCTGGCCCGCAAAAAGCGAAGACTCGGGATCGTAACCGACAAATACGAACACGCCAAACTTCTCTCCCTCTGCAGGAGTATAGCTCCACTTCTCCCCTGTTTTATTATTCACAAACTCAGCGCTTTCCATCTTGAAGTTTCCGTCCACGCGAAGCAGTTCCGTATTGTACTGTATTTCGATCTTGGGATTTTCAAGCACCTCATCAGCAATACTCTTAGTGCAGCTGAGTTTATCGCGGCGCACTATCATGGTTATCTTCTTTGCAAACTTGGTAAGGAACATCGCCTCTTCAACTGCGCTGTTGCCTCCGCCAATTACGAACACATCGCAATCCTGGAAGAAAAATCCGTCGCATGTGGCACAGTAGCTTATTCCCCTGCCGTAAAACTTATCTTCACCCTCGAAGCCAAGCTTTCTGGGCTTTGCGCCCGTTGCGATAATAACGGTTTTAGTTTCTATATCACCGTCTGCCGTGTGAATAAGCTTAACTTCTCCGTCAAGCTCCACACCCGTTACGTTGGTTGTTTTCAGCTCGGCTCCAAATTTCAAAGCCTGCTCCAGCATATTGTTAGCCAGCTCGGGTCCGCTGATATTGTCGATTGCGGGATAGTTCTCAACTTCATTTGTAAGCGCTGCCTGACCGCCCGGGAAAGCAGCTTCAAGCATAAGTGTATCCATCTTTGCGCGGCCTGCATATATACCTGCCGAAAGGCCTGCAACACCTGCGCCTATTATAACAAGGTCTCTTACTCTGTTTCCATCCATAAAAAGTACCTCCTAAGAAATTTTCTTTATGTTTTAAGTATAACATTTTCCCTCACTTATTAAAAGCAAAATAACAAAATTCCGAAACAGAAAAGCAGTTTTATGTAGACGGATACATAGCAAATCTGCTATTATTATTTAAACAGATAAAATATGTTTGAAAAGGTTAGGTGAATCAATACAATGAAACGAACAGCTGCTCTTTTTGACGAAATCGTATTTCCCGGCGGAAAAACCAAAGCATTTACACTCAGTTATGATGACGGTACTATACATGACCGCCACCTGCTGGATATTGTAAATCGTTACGGCGTGCGCGGCACCTTCAACCTTAACTCGGGTTTTCTTGACCTTGTGGACGTAAAGGACGGCCCTCTTGGCAGCTTTGATCTTAGCAAAATAAGCACAGACGAAGTTATCCCTCTCTATACTGGCCACGAGGTAGCAGGCCACGGTCTCAATCACGCCAGTCCCACCGACATAGGAAGTTCCGCTTTCATGTACGAAACAATAGAAGACAAAGCAAATCTTGAAAAGATCACCGGTAAGCTTGTACGCGGCTACGCCTACCCTTTCGGCAACTATGACGACAAAGCAAAAGACATTCTGCGTTATGCAGGCTACCACTACGCCCGCACAGTAGAGGTTACTCATGACTTCTCGCTCCCCCGCGATTTTCTTGAGTGGAAGGCAACATGCCATCACAATGATCCGCAGCTTATGGAGTTAGCCGAAAACTTCTGTAAAGACGATTTTATGGCTATGAACAAGCAGCTTTTCTACGTATGGGGACATTCTTACGAATTCGCACTTGATGATAGTTGGACTAAAATCGAAGAGCTTTGCAAATACATGCACGATCACGGAGAAAACGTCTGGTTTGCCACAAATATCGAGATATACGATTACATAACAGCATACCGCAATCTTGAATATTCCGCAGAAGGCAATATGATATATAACCCCGCAGGAACAGAAATAAGCATAAGACGAGGCGGCAAGCTTTACAGCATACCGCCCCTCAAAACCGTAATAATTGATTGAAACACAAACCGAAATTTATTTAGAGGAGTTGTTATAAATGTCAGATTTCAGTAACGCAAAAGTTCAGGTAAAGCAGGGTTGGCTGCAGGGCTATACTGACGGAAAACTGAAAATCTTCAAGGGAGTTCCCTACGCAGCACCTCCCGTCGGTAACCTTAGATTCCGCCACCCCATCGAACCCAGAAGATGGCGCGGTGTACGTAAGGCAACAGAATACAGCGCAGCGGCTATTCAGGCTGTCATGGACACTTCAAATGTTCCCGAAGACGTAGACAGCCTGCCTATAATTCTTGCAAGATCTCAGTATGAAGAAGACTGTCTGTATCTCAATATATGGTCCCCTGCCAAAACTCCCGAGGACAAACTCCCCGTTTTCATTTGGATTCACGGCGGCGGCATGGTCGCAGGCTCAGGTGTTGAGTGTGTATGCGATGGCGATGGCTTCGCCCAGAGACGCGACGTGATCGTTGTTACCATCAACTACCGACTTGGTCTTTTCGGCTTCTTCTCTCATCCCGAACTTACTGCTGAAGGCGGCGGCACATCTGGTAACTACGCTCTTTACGATATGCGTCAGGCCTGCCTTTGGGTAAAAGAAAATATTGCCGCATTCGGCGGCGATCCCAATCGCATTACCGTAGCGGGCCAGTCCGGAGGCGCTGCGGGAACGGGCGCTCTTCACGCCTCTCCGCTTATGAAAGATGTTATTCAGCGCGTTTCCATTGAAAGCGGCCCTATTTATTGGGGATTTATGCAGCCTGCTCCCCGCGAAGTCATGGAAGAGCGCGGCATTAAATTTATGGAGAAAGTTGGCTGCAGTACCATTGACCAGCTGCGCGACAAGGACGGCTGGGATTTATTCGACGCTTACGCTGATGTCGGCATGGCAGATGGATTCAGTTTCTGCATAGACGGTGAATTTCTCCCCGAAAATTACACCGATTGGATGGATGCCGGTAAGTTTAACGACTTTGACGTTCTCATGGGCAGCACCGCTCAGGAGTTCCCCGTAGCCGGTGAAGAAGGTATTCCCCTTGACGTATATTACAAGTATCTTGAAGATACTTTCCCCGACAACGTTGAAAATATGAAACGCTGGTATGCAGCTTCCACTCCTATCGAAGCTGCCAAAATGGCTTCCACCATAACCTCAGATATCATGCTTATGGGCTCCATAAAAATCGGTCAGCTTTGCCATAAGTACGGCAAAAACGCTTATATATGGCTGATGACCAAAGAAAACGAAACCGAGCGCGGTCATAATGCAGGCTCTCCCCACTGCGCCGAAATGCCCTATGTATTCGGCCGAGTTGACAAGGGTGAGCGTAATCCCTTCTTTGATTACCACTGGGTAGGCGCAGATTATGATTTCATGGAACTGATTCAGGGCTACTGGTCCGAATTTGCCGCAAGCGGCGATCCCAACGGCGAAAACCGTCCCGAATGGAAGAAATACGAGAGCGATTTCGACGTCTGCAACCTTGGCAATAACACCCATATGATCACCCCCGAAGATCAGGAAAAATACGCTTACTTCTGGCAAAAGCTAAACTCCGGCAAGCCTATACCTCCTATCAGGCTCGGAGCGCTTGCAACTCTTTGATAGCAAAGTAAAGGAGCTGACACTTATGAATAAATGGGTCCCCTCTTGGAGATACATGCCCATTGATTACAACTGCGAGTTGGGTGTTTTTGAAAACATTACGCAAACAAGTTGTTTCACCAATAACCTCAATGGCAGCAAAGTAAAACTCAGATTCAACAATCTCGGCAGCACTTCTCCCATGTATATTGAGCATGTAGTATTTGCATCCAGAAATCGCGAAAACGGCAAACTTTCTCCCAAAACCGCAGTTACACTGGGAGGCAATGAAAAAATCATCGTTCCTCCCAATTCCGAAGCATACAGCGATGACATTCTTCACCCCGTATGCTGCGAGGAAGATTTCATCATCACTATGTATTTTAAGGAGAAAACTTCTGTCAGCAACGTTTGCATTACATGGGCGGCACATTCATGGCAGAGCGTCCACCAGACAGGCGACTTCACTGAAACAGAAGCCCTTGGCTTCACCGTAAAACCTCAACTCGTACCAGGTCTTGCTGCCGATGCATACAGCAACCAGTTTGTTGTGGGGCTCTCCGATATATCCGTATACACCGATGATGATCCCAAACTCATAGCTTTATTCGGTGATTCCATTACCCACATGTCATACTTCAGTGACCCGCTTACAACAATGCTTTATAATCGTTTCCCGGGTAAATGTTCCGTTATTAACGGTGGAATATCCGGCAACCGCATACAGAAGACATTTCCTGCCGCAGAATTTCTCCCCGGCGGCGGCTCAAGATTCGGTATAGCAGGCACGGAAAGATTC
The DNA here is from genome assembly GCA_017537165.1 of Oscillospiraceae bacterium. Lineage (GTDB taxonomy): Bacteria > Bacillota > Clostridia > Oscillospirales > Oscillospiraceae > RGIG6375. The sequence continues at coordinate 15,949 of JAFYLI010000009.1, forward strand.
TTGCATGACCTTTATTCCGATGCAGATCCCGATATCGTATTTATCCTTGAAGGCATAAACGACTGCTCACACAGCATCGTATTCGGCGAATCCGATGTGCCCGAAGCAACGGATATTTTCGCCGCGCTGACCAAGGTTGCTGCCATGGCAAAAGAAAAAGGCAGCACGGTATATGTTTCCACTCTCACTCCCTTCGGCTCTTTCGGTATGCCTTGGCGAGATCGCGTAGAGGCAATAAGAAACGAATATAACAAATTGATCCGCGAAGGACATGTGGGCGACGACATTATCGATCTTGATGCTATTCTCTGTGACCCGGATTCTCCCGACAGAATGCAGGCAGGCATGGATATGGGCGACGGTGTCCACCCCGGCTGGGCAGGCGGCACAAAGATGGCTAAAGCAGTTTTTGACAAATGGTTTTCCGATTTGGAGGCACTTTAACATGAATTTTGAAAAACTTACCGCTTACATAGATTCTCTTGAGACGCGCTACGGCGTTCCCGCCGCAGACTGCATTATCATGAAGGATTATGAAGTCATATATCGTCATATGGCAGGTCACGCCGATCATGATAAGCAAATCCCGTTGGCAGGTAACGAATACTATTACCTCTTTTCCGCAACAAAGGTAATCACCATGACTGCAGCTATGCAGCTTATAGAGCAGGGTACGCTGGCTCTCGAGGATGAGGTAAGCAAGTATCTGCCCGAATATGATTCAATGCGCGTTATAGACAGAGCATTTGAGTTCAACGTATTCCCCATGCAAATGCCCACCCGCGATGAGCCTTCCCATCCCGCCAAAAACAAAATCCGAATTATTGACTTGATGTCCATGATGGGCGGCTTGACCTATGATATTGCATCCGAAGCGATAAAGGATGCAATAGAAAAAAGCGGCGGCAAAGCAAATACCCGCGAGTTGGTGCGCGCAATGGCCGAAATGCCTCTTATATGCGAGCCCGGCACACGCTGGTCTTACTCTCTCGGCCATGACGTTATGGCGGCAGTCATCGAAGTGGCAAGCGGCGAGAAATTCGGTGAATATCTTAACGCCCATATTTTTGAACCTCTGGGCGCAAAAGATATTCTTTTCACTGACGACAGCATCAAGGCCGCAGCAATGTACAACTTTAACTTCATGGACGGCACCATGACACCTATCCCTCAGGGCAACCACTACAAACTCACGGAAAATTACGAAAGTGGCGGAGCGGGACTTATGAGCACCGTCGAAGCATACGTTACGGTTATCAATGCTCTTGCAAACGGCGGCGTTGGTGCCAACGGTGCGCGCATTCTCAGCGAGGATTCCATAAAACGCTTCATGCAGGGCGTTACCACGGGCGAAGCTTTGAATGACTTCAAGTCCGGCGGCAAAGGCGCTTACAGTTATGGCCTTGGTGTCCGCGTAAAGGACCGCATGGAAAGCGGACGTACTCCCATCGGTGAATTTGGTTGGGATGGTGCCGCAGGTGCCTATGCGCTCATCGACCCCATTAACCACATAAGTCTTTTCTATGTACAGCATATTCTCGGCTTCCCCACCGTTTATTCGGAAATACACCCCGAAATCCGCGACCTTGCCTACGATGGCATGGGTATATAAAGAAACTACAAGTCTCGTCAAAAATCGGCGGGACTTGTTCTTCCCATATACCTTTTCTGTAGTTACGGACATAAAAACACCTCCATTCATCAAAACGACGGATGGAGGTGTTTTCAATGAAATAGCCTGATAAATCAGAATTTGTTTATTTAGAGGATTTTTGCTTTGCTCGGCTTGTTGGAACAATAACGAACTGTCAGTTTGCTCCCAACAGCAGGAACGGTTTCACCTGCACCAAGCCATTTTCTCTTGGTGTATGTGTTTCCATCCACAGTATACTGCACTTTAATGATATGCGGAAATGTTGCTCCGTCCAGAGCACCCATTCGTACAGGTTTCGAATTCACCTTCAACCACCATTGCTTTGCAACAGACAGCACGGTTCCAATCGTTTCTTTATCCATACATTTTCACTCCTACACTAAATCAAAATCTGACTATACAACATCTTGCCCTTTAGCAATAAAATAAACTTCTTGCACTACCGCAGCGGTCGCAAGTACACATATTGTCGCAATGCTATAAGTGGTTTCAACAAAAGTCAGCGACAACGGCAAAACGAATAAAAACAATCCCGTTATTTTGTTTAGCACGCTATGTATAGATATTAGTTTTTTCTTATAAGCAAAAAAGAATATAATATCAAATATCTTAATCAACGCAACAATGATAATCCACACCCATAGCCATATGGGCAGGTGCATCAGGGGTAGTATCTTTATTGAGCATACGAACATAAATACAAAATCAGCAACCGTATCAAGTCTTGCTCCAAATTCACTAACTGCTCCCGTCTTTCTCGCTATCGTTCCATCAATCATATCAGAAAGCCCACAAAAAAGATAGAGGGTGTAAAACCATGCAGATGATATAGGAAGGAGCAGAAGAAGCAAACTAAATGCAACTCTACTCCCTGTAATAATGTTTGCAATATATTTCTTCATAAATTGGAATTTATTCACACCACAAAATTCAGCTTTATCTTTATGTTTACTTTATCACATTCCTCCGATAACATCAATGGCCTGTGACGTCAGCGAAGATCACATCAGCCACAATTATGTTAAAATGTAAACTTGTTCTTATTCCTTGACTTTAAGGGCTCATCATGAGAAAATATATAAAACGCTTCATTATTAAAGTTCGGAGTGGTAACTATGAGAACTGACTACTTCTTTGATTCATGCGGTTCG
>JAFYLI010000066.1 GCA_017537165.1 Oscillospiraceae bacterium
AGCCTGAGTATCACGCATACCCCGTCATCGGCATCGGTAAGACCAAGAGCACTCCCGCTGAGGGCGTAGTTGGCGGCTTTAAGTACATAGAGGACGGCGCTGACGCCAGCCTCACCGACGTAGCAGGCAAGATCGTCCTGATGCAGGGCCGCGGTATGCCCGACCTCTTCGAAAAGCTGGAGAAGAAGGGCGCGCTGGGCTATATCGCTATTGCGGGTAATATGTATGAGGACGAGAGCATCAAGAACGAACTGCGTCCCTCCGACGCTTTCGGCAAGGATTGCCCCCTCCCCGGCGTAAAGATCCACATCACCGAGGCTGAGAAGCTGGTCCTCTCCAAGCCCACCAAGGTCAAGCTCACCCTTGACACCACCACCGAGAAGGGCACTTCCCGCAACGTAGTTGCTACCATCGAGGGTACCGACCTTAAGGACGAAGTCCTCGCATTCAGCGCTCACTATGACAGCGTAGCATATTCTCAGGGCAGCTGGGATAACGGTACCGGCTCCGTTACCATTGCCGAGCTCATGCACTACTTCAAGGAGAAGGGCAGCCGCAGAACCCTTAAGTTCATCTGGTGCGGCTCCGAGGAGATCGGCCTTGTCGGCTCCAGAAAGTACTGCGAGGCTCACGAGGAAGAGCTGAAGAACTACATCTTCGATATCAACTTCGATATGACCGGCTGCACCATCGGCTATGAGAGCTGCTGCTGCACCGCCAGCGAGGATACCATGCACGCCATTGAGTACCTTGCAAGAGTAAATAACTACCCCGTAAAGATGTCCCTCGACACCTATGGCTCCGACTCCACCAGCTTCGCTACCGCAGGCGTTCCCGCTTGCACCTTCGCAAGACTCAACGCTCAGGGCGGCGCTCAGATCCACAACCACACCGACACCATGGACAGAATCGATCCCGATTCCTTCATGATCACCCTCAACTTCGTTGCCATGTTCGCCGATCAGGTTGCTAACGCAGCCGTTAACCCCATCCCCCGCAAGTTCGCTGCATCCGTCAACGAAAAGCTGGAAATGGGCAGAAAGTTCGCCGCAGCAGGCAAGGATAAGAAGCCCGAGGAGGCTCCCGCAGAAGCTGCCGAGGAGAAGAAGGAAGAAGAGAGCAAGTAATTCTTCCCGCTATATTGTAATGTTGCATCCCCGTGTGATTTCACACGGGGATGTCTGCGTTTATAGGCAGGGTAGGGGGCTTTAGCGCGGCGGGAGGGCCGATATATCGTGCCTGACAGTGCAGTTGATACAAATAATTTTTATTTTCATGCAAAAAAAGTACTACACATTTGAAAATTAATAATGTATAATATTTTCGGTAAGCACTTTATTATTATGTAAATAAATCTGCGGGGGGCGCTGTTTCTGCCTGCGGAACGATTTAAGTCCTTGGAGAGGGACTGAAAAAACTACTACTCTATTAAGCGAGGTTTATGTTATGTATAATTTCAGACCCTACACAGACCGTATCGCAAGAATGAAAGTAAAGGTTCGCGACAGAATTATCACCGCTGACGCAGCCAAGGCCACCCTTCAGTATGAGGCCGAGCAGAAGTACAAGAACTTCCCTCCCATGCTGCAGAAACCCTATATGGGTCTCTATATCATTGAGAGAATGCCTATCGACATCGTTGAGGACGAGTATTTCGTCGGCGATATGGGTAACAAGGGCTGGGGCGCAGCATCCGGCGCAATGTGGACCATGGTTGACATCGAGAACACCTGGCCCATCGAAGCAGACGGCCTGCACCACGCTCCCGATGCCGATCCCCTCTATTCTCATCAGAAGCTGGCTATCTCTCCCGAAGAACTGAAGAAGTTCCGTGAGCTCAACGCAAAGAGAAGAGCTGCCATGGGCGATGTTTTCCCCGAAGAATGGCTGCCCGACGGCGCACGCGAGTTCTTTGCTCTGCAGGCTTCCGACTACGGCAAGATCGGCGGTTTCCCCGTTCAGCTGCCTCCCGGACACCTGACCCCCGGTTTCCAGAACATCCTCAAGAGAGGCTATGCGGATATCCGCAAGCAGGCTCAGGATTGGCTGGATGAGCATAACGGCAACGTTCAGGGCGACAATATGGGCAAGTACATCTTCTATAAGGCTGCCGTTGTTGCTTGCGACGGTGCTATCACCCTTACCCGCCGCTATGCAGACCTTGCTCGCCAGAAGGCCGAGACCGCTCCCACTCCCGAGCGTAAGGCTGAGCTGGAGCAGATGGCAGTAAGCCTTGACTGGATCGCAGAGCAGCCCGCACGTACCTTCCGCGAGGCTCTGCAGCAGGTCATGCTCTATAACGTATTCCTTAAGGTATTCAACGATCCCGGTGTTACCTCCCTCGGCCGTTTCGACCAGTACAGCTGGCCCTACCTGAAGAAGGAACTTGAGGAAGGCACCATCACTCTTGACGAGGCTCAGGAGCTGGTTGACGCATTCTTCCTGAAGATCAACACCTTCTACGGCGGTGGCTTCGGCAAGACCACCCAGACCGCAGGTGTTGGCCACCTCGGCCAGCACACCACCATCGGTGGCTGCATCCCCGAGACCGGCGAGGACGCTACCAACCCCGTTTCCTACATGGTTCTCGAAGCCATGTCCCGTCTGGAGCTCCACGAGCCCACCGTTTCTCTGCGTATCAGCAAGAACACCCCCAAGGAGATCTGGGACTGCGCTATGGCTACCTCCATGCGCGTAGGCGGTCTGCCCCTGCTGCAGAATGACGATGTTATCGTTCCCGCTATCATCCGCGAGCTGGGCTTCGAGCTTGAGGACGCAAGAAACTTCGCATTCATCGGCTGCCAGGAAATCACCGGCTCCGGCTGCGACTATCCCGCTCCCAACGGTTCCGCAATGGGCCACAGCGGTATCTACTGGGCAATCGCTCTGCTCATGGCTATCAATAACGGTATCAACCCCATCAACGGCGCTCAGGTTCCCGAGCATCTCCGCTCCGGCTACCTCACCGATATGGAAAGCATGGACGACGTCCGCGCTGCATTCGAGAAGATCTGCACCTGGATGCTCACCTGGTCTGCTACCCTCAATAACTACACCGAGCACGAGTATCCCAGACTCTTCCCCTATCCCAACCTCTCCATCTCCACCACCGGCTGCATGGAGTCCGGTAAGGACGTTTCCGAGGGCGGCGCAAAGTACAATTCCTACGGCGGCACCGCTACCGGTCTGGCTACCACCGCAGATAGCCTTACCGCTCTGAAGTACATGATCTTCGATAACAACTTCGTTTCCAAGGAAGAGTTCCTCAAGGCTATTCTCGCAAACTGGGAAGGCTATGAGCCTCTCCGCCAGAGAATCCTCAACGAGGTTCCTCACTACGGTAACGCAGATCCCTATGCTGACGATGAAATGAAGTATGTCATCGACCTTTATTACAATATCTCCCGCGCATTCTCCACCCACCGCTGCAAGGTCTATAAGTGCGGTACCTTCGGTGCCTCCGACCACGTAGTACAGGGCGAGATCACTTGGGCAACTCCCGACGGACGTAAGACCGGCGAGCCTATCGCTGACGCTTCCAGCCCCGCTCAGGGCAGAGACGTAAACGGCCCCACCTCCGTCTTCACCTCTTCCACCCACTTCGATCACTCCCACTTCATGGACGGTATGGCTCTCAACCTGAAGATCCATCCCTCCGCTCTCGTCGCCAACGACGGCGTTGATAAGCTGGAGGATATCACCAAGGCTTACTTCGAGCAGGGCGGTATGGAAGTTCAGTACAACGTTGTTGACGCTGCTACCCTGAGAAAGGCTCAGCAGAATCCTGATGAGTACCACAACCTGGTTGTTCGTATCGCAGGCTTCTCCGCTTACTTCGTTGACATGACTCCCGCAATGCAGGAAGACATTATCTCCCGTGCAGAGCACGCAATCTGATGATTGAATTAAAGCTCCGCAGGCTAAAGGCCTGCGGAGCTTTTTTTATTTGCTTCGGTGTGCCATTATAGCCGCCTGATAGCGGTGGACAAGCTGCATGGGGTTCTCGCCGTCGGTGATGCCGCTGTCAACGGCGGCTGCGTATTCCTCCGTAGCCCAAGCGGGCAGGGGAAGGGTAGCCGCGTGGCGGTTGGCCTTGGTAAGGATGTCGTAAGCCTGCTCATCGGTAAGGCGCCGGATGAATGCGGTGCATTCGTCGGTGAGCTTCATGTTCAGCAGCTCCTCGGGGAAGTCTTTGCCGGGGCAGGCGGTGCTGTCGTGCTCCCGATGAGCGCTGAGTTTTATGCCCTCATATCGACCCAGTATATCCGAGATAAGCTCTTTGCCCGCCTGCAGCTGAGCATCGGACATAACATCCGTTTCGAAATTGCCTTCGAAGCATATAGCGATGGAAGTCATGTTCTTGCCGTAGGTGTGGGTGCCGACGCTGTCCTCGGGACGGCCGCGCCATATGCTGCCGTCCTTGCGAACGTAGTAATGGTAGCCGATGCCGTACCAGTTGCGGCTGAGGTGGGATTTGTGTACGGCCTCCACGCTGCCGTTGCCGGCTGCGTGATGAAGTATCAGCATATTGGTTTTGCTGCGCTTGTCGGGCTCGAGAGTGAATTTAAGACCTGCATCATTTATGATCATTTGCTCACCTTCTCATGCTGGGTGCCGAAATAGAAGGCAATTACAGTGGTTACCACTATCATTACGTTGTCCGCGGTGATGGCGCTTCTCAGTGCCAGTACAGCGAATACGGATATAAGAACGAAAGTGACGATAGTCTTAACGTTAATAAGTTTTGCTATGTTTTCTTTGATTTTCTCCATATTTCTCATCCTTTCATGTGCCCTTGTGATAGGACTCAAGGTCATCTATTCTATGATTGATGACCTTGATTTTTTCCTCCACAACGGGCATTCGCTTGGCAAAATTATTGTGTTCCCGCACTTCGCGGGTCAGTTCTTCCAACTTGGTGTCGGTAACCGCTTGGGCCTTGCCGTTGGCGATCAGTATGCCTATAAGGGTAACGGCCCCGGTTACCGTGGCTGTGAGTATCGTTTCAAGCATTTTCGCATATCCTCATGATGTTAAGTAAATTACTTAAAGAATAGCCGCATACTGCAAATTCTTTTTTCCGGGGGTAACATTTAAGGCACACGTAAGTATCGAAGTGGAAGGCTGACCGGTCTTTGTGTACTTGAGATTCAATTTTGAAAATGGCTGCTGACTTGTAAAGGGAATGTATAGCATTGCCAAACGTCCGCCGGGTTCGCGATCATCGCCAAACTGGGGTAAATAATCTGTGCTATATCCGCCGTCGGCTTTTGTCCATGTATAGTCTCCTTCTATGAAACTCGATGCCGTTTCGCTAGTACATATCAAAAGCGTATTTTCAAACAACTCCGTTTCGATAATATCGGTGCCACCTGCTTTGGCTATAATCGGATTTGCGGCATCTACCGTGAAATCTCTTGCATTTATAACTATAAGGTAGTTTCGCTTTCCAACTACAACATTAAAGGAAACCGTGCCCGTTGTGCCTGCAGTGCTTTCTGTGGTTACTGTTGTTGCTACAAAGAGCCACTGGTCGGAAGTGCTGTTTTCATGGGGGCTGATCCACGCTGTTTTTGTCCAGCCGGGCGGTGTTGCAGGTTCGGCGTTGGGATTTCGAACTGCCAGCGCCAGTATGTGAGTATCGCCAACATTGCCGTAGTTGAACTCGACGCTTAGTGTACTTTCGGTGTTTGTATGCCTGTATGCATGCTGAAATGCCATAGGTATGGCGGCAATGCTTTTTGCTGCAACCTCACTGGCGGCAGGGGACGAACTAACGAATGCCTTGATAGGTTCGCTGCCCTCGCCGATAAAGGTGGCGGTGCCGCCGTCTGTGGTGTTGAGTTTAACTTTTTCGACACCCTCATAGGTTTTATCGCCTAATTTTATATTGAACATTTTATCTTACCTCCAAAGTATTTTCGCTTAGAGTTGCCGCGGCGGCCTTGATGTATATCGTGCCGTTTTCGAATACCACATCGTATTCGTTCGCATCAGGAACCTCTGCGCGGCTTATCAGCACCCACTTGCCGCTCTGCCGTTCGTAAGCGGTCTGCTTTACCCATACGCCGCCAACCATTTTATATACGGGTTTGAGATCATCGCCTTCAAGTGTAGTGAACTCCACAAGCGCATTGTGGTCTGTTGCCTTTCCATTGACGAAGATACAGCCATACACTTCATATTCGGTATTTGGTTCAAGCCCTGTGAAAGTGTGGCTTGTGCTGTACTGGGGTGCCGCAAATGGGTCGCTTGTCCATGTGGCGGGGATAGTGGTGTCCAAGCCGTCGGCTTTCTTATATACCCATGCCTTGATGCTGTCGATGGGTTCCGTGTTTTCAAGCGCGGTACAATTGAAACTGACCGTTGCCGTAGTGTCGCTTACCCCATCGGCTGGAGCGGGATAGGCCAGCAAGGACACATAATGACCGCCGTTGCTCTCGGCGAAATAAATGCCGGTTTCGCCTGCGGACGTATCGGATATTACACATACGTTGCCGTTCGGGTCGCGCAGCATCCCGGGAGCGGAGTCCGCAAAACTAATATTTTCGCTAACGGAAAGCGCTCCGGTAGTAATCTCCTTGGTGACGTATAGGCTGCCCGAAAGAGCTTCGGCATCAATGATCGCGCCGGATACCTTGCAGAACCCGTCGGCGGATACAGAACCATCGGTATTGCCGGCCCATTCTATGACCGTGCAGCCGTCAAGGGAGATAGTGTCTGTAGTGGGAAGGTAAACGGAACCGTCTTCGTTCAGCAGATCACGATTGCACCATGTTATTTCGGACAGCGTAATATACGCGCCCGTAGCCGACGTGGTCATATTGTTTCGCTCAAAAGACAGTACCCACTCGCCGTCGGCAAAACCGATATTTGCGTTGTCCGCAGCCAACCGGTCGCCGTTGATGCCGAAGTACAGTGCCTGATCAAAGGTGCCGATGAATTTGGCTTTGCCCTCCGACGGATATGCCGTGAAGGGCATGGAGGACAAACGCAGCTCAGCCATGGACTCACCATTGTACTCCTCCTTGGAGGCAGAAACATCGTACACACACAAATATGCGTACGGGTATTTGACCTTGTCGTAATCAAACAGTTCAAGGAACTTTACGCCGTTATACAGCGCAAAGCCATCTCCGTTCGGGATGCTGCCTATAGTGATCGCCAGTTTGCTGTCCTCTCTTATGGGTGTGCTTGTCTGCTTGGTGTTGGGCAGCTCATTATAAAGTGAATCGGCCATTCAACTCACCCCTCTACCACAGCGATAGTGCCATCATCCGCGTCAGTGGGGAGATCATCTTCGCTTGCTACGGTTATGTAGCCTACGTACGAGCCTGCCACGTTGAAAAGATTTACGCCCTTTTTGATGTTTTCGGGAATCAAATCGGCGTCACCCAATACGGTAACCTTGCGGATGCCGTGGCCATCGGGGGCAGTAATAGGGAAGTCGTAGTTTTTGGGCATGACTTCGTATTCGTGCCAGGTGATGACCTCTTCGCCGCCGCCGCCCTTGATGCTGTCTATGGCAGCGGGCAGGCCGCTGAGGTTGGATGCTGCTGTGCCGTCCTTGGCGGAAATGCGCGCATTCGCGCCCGCGAGGATAGCCGCCAGCTTGTCGGTGCGGCTGTTCAGTTCGCTTTGAATGCTCATCCTATCACCTCGTCCATCTCTTCAAATGCCGCGCTCACCGCGCCGAAGGCGTTGCTTATGGCCGTGTTTATGTCTTCCTTGCTTGCTGCGCCTATGTTGACTCTTGCCTGCAAGCGCTGGGATGCGTTAAGGCTCTGCGCAGTGTACATTACCGCGCCCTGAGGTGCGCTTGCCATGCCGCCAACGGCCTGCACAATTTCCGCTATGTCCGCCTCGGTGAAATAGTCCTTGCCTTTTACGGGCGTGTAGCCCGCCTCGCCCTTAAGCAGGCCGCTTTCTATGGCGGCCATCAGCTGCATCCATTTGCTCTGGGTAGGTTCGCCGGACTCCTTGCCTTCCTCCGCACCGGTCTCTACGAAAAGGGGCTCGGTGTAAACTGTGGGCAGGCGGGTGCTGCCCTTTACGCCGTAAACGCCGATGCGCAGACGTCTGCCTGCCTCCAGCGCCTCCCACGGTATGATGGCCTCATCAGCCACCAGCGGCACAGCCCATACTCCACCGAAAGACGCAAAAACCGCCGTCTTGCCGTAGCCGTCCCAGCTTTCGTCGAAGCTGAACTGACAGCTCACGAGATTTATACTGCCGCTTACAAGTCGCTGAGGCTCACTTACCTCGATATCGTGCTTTCGCACACTGAGTTTCATATTGTTCCTCCGTTCTGCCGCAAAACGCGGCTGAGTTTTTTTCCTGCTGCGGCTTCATTTTCCTATGGATCGCAACTGACATTCACTGACATTCCGCATATTCGGACATAAAAAATCCCCCGCCGTTTGCCTTGAACGGTGGGGGATTTGATGTTGTTTTATTATCTTTTCTTGGTGCCGAAAAGTCCGCGTACTATCTGCTTGCCGAGCTCGCGGCCTATGGTGGTGGCCGTTGCGTTGATGGCCTTCTCCAGCGGAGTCTGCTTTCTGCTGCCGCCGGACTTCTTCGCGGTGGTGGAAATAGTGGATTTCAGCGCCTTTGCGGCGGCCTCTATGCGCGCCGCCTTTTCTTCGGCCTCCTTGGCCTCCTGCTGCATCTCTGCCAGCTCTTCGTAAGCGGAGTGGCGATTCTGAGCGGTATTATATTTGTCTGCCAGCGGGCTGCCGTTGATTATGGCCTGCAGAACGCTTTCGCTTACCGCGTTCATGGAACTGTGAGGCGGCAGGATGTTCGCTCGTTCCACAATGGAGGGAACGCCGTCCTCGTCCAAAACGGAAACCAGTGCTTCACCGGTGCCCAGCGCCTGCAGAACTTCCTCGGTGTCGAAATTGGGATTGACGCGGAAAGACTGCGCCGCCGCGCGGAGATCCTTCTGATCCTTGGGAGTGTATGCGCGCAGTGCGTGCTGCACGCGGTTGCCTATCTGACCGAGAACACTGTCGGGAATGTCGGCAGGGTTCTGGGAAATGAACCATACGCTTACGCCCTTGGAGCGAATAAGACGAACTACCTGCTCAACCTTCTCCAAAAGCGCTTTGGGTGCATCCTTGAACAGGAGGTGAGCCTCGTCGAAGAAGAATACCAGCTTGGGCTTGTCCAGATCGCCCGCCTCGGGCAAAAGCTCGTAAAGCTCGGAGAGCATCCAAAGGAGGAAGGTGCCGTAGAGCAGGGGATGCAGGAACAGCTCCTGGCATTCCAGAATGTTCATAATGCCCTTGCCGTCTGCGTCCCAATCTATCCAGTCGGCAATGTCAAGAGCGGGCTCGCCGAAGAAAATGTTGCCGCCCTCGTCCTCCAACGCCAGCAGTGCGCGCTGAATAGCGCCCACGGACTGAGGCGCAATGTTGCCGTATACGAGCTTGTACTCAGCGGCATTGTCGCCCACGTACTGGAGCATGCTGCGCAGATCCTTCAGGTCGATGAGCAGCAGACCTTTTTCGTCGGCCACGCGGAAAACTATGCGCAGTATGCCGCTCTGGGTGTCGTTGAGACCCAGCAGACGGCTGAGCAGCTCGGGGCCCATTTCCGAAATAGTGGTGCGGACGGGGTGGCCCATCTTGCCGAATACGTCGAAAAATCTTACGGGGTAGGAATAATACCGGAAATCACCCAAACCCATGGTGTCAATGCTGCGGCGGATGTGCTTGTTCTCGGCGCCGGGCAGACACATGCCGCTCAGGTCGCCCTTGATGTCGGCGAGGAATACGGGCACGCCCATGTCGCTGAATGACTCGGCAATAACTTTGAGAGTAACGGTCTTGCCCGTGCCGGTAGCGCCGGCAATAAGACCATGGCGGTTAGCCATGGCAGGCTCGAGATAAACTCTGTTTTCGCCCGTCGCCAACCAAATTTTCTTCATGTCCTGCATATACATAAGGGGGAACCTCCCGCTGATAATTGTTTTCTCGATTATACAATATTTCCTCCGCCGTTTCAACCTTGCGTAACTCAAAACAGCTGCTTAACCTTCCCCTCGAGGGGGAGGGGGACCGCTTGCGGTGGAGGGATTCAAAATTAGGTAATAGGTAAAAAGTGATAGTGAAAAAAGTGAACGAAAAGTTTTATTTTCCCTTTTATTTCTTGCTTTAAAAGAATCCCCCGGTCAGCTTTGCTGACAGCCCCCTTTAACAAGGGGGCGAAAGGGAGTTCGCAAAACTAAACCAACGGGTTAGGCTTCCCCCTTTGGGGGGAAGCTGGCGGCGAAGCCGACTGATGAGGGGCCGCCGAAAGGCGGAACGGCATAGTGGGTAAGATCGGCGGTAAAATCGGTGCGTATCATACACCTCATCCGACCTCGCGATGTTCGGCCACCTTCCCCTCGAGGGGAAGGTTAACCCTCTCTGCCAATAAAACCCACCGCACCAAAGATTTGTCATTCCGAGCGAAGCGTGGTAATCCCCGGGCTCGGTATATCGCCCGCATCCTTTTCCTCCCTTGTTAAAGGGAGGGGGAAAGGGTCTGCGCAGCTAAACCGACGCAGGAGATTACCGCGTCGCTGCCCTCCTTGCAATGACATACGTTCCATACCTGCCAAAACCGATCCCCGCAAAAAACGCCGCAAAAACCCCGGTAAAAATGGAATTGCTGCCAACAAATGGATAACCGCACCCTTTGCAGCCCAAAAAATAGGTATATATACACATTTTGTACTAAAATTAACTTTACAAATATAAGATGTGAGTTTATAATAACAGATTGAAGAAGTGCCCACTTTCACCCGTTTATAAAATAGAAACAATTTAAAATAGCTCAATTTTAAAATGGGAAAATAACCGCAGTGAAAGCTGTGTTTATATAAATCATTTTTTTAATTTTATATAGGAGGAAAAACATGAAGAAGAGAATACTTTCTATAGTTCTCGTTCTTGCCATGGTCATCTCTATGGTTCCCGTTGCAATGGCATCGGAAACTCCGGCAAAAACCATAAAGTATGTTTCCATTGGCGACTCTATGACCAACGGTTATGGCTTTAATGGCTATAATCAGGATACCCATACGGTACCTACCGGTCATATTCCGTTGACCGAGTACAACTTCTTTGACGGTACCAATGTCTATGGTGATGGTTCCTACGCTCTGCAGTTTGAAGAGTATCTGGCCAGACTGCTGGGTAAGGAAGTTGACTACAGAGGCAACGGAAGCACTGGCTTGAGCGACGGTGTTGACCACATCGAGCTGGCTCTGTCTGGTTTCCGTCCCGAAGATCTGTTGATTTTGCTTGGTGTGGCTGATGCTTATGATCGAGAAGCACTGCCGATGAAGGACGGCTTCTTCAACAATATCTGGGGTTATGCGTTTAACGATTGCGACTCGGGAAGCAGAGGCGATGCCTCCGATCACTTCCTGCTATACGGCCCTTCTTCCTGTGGAGCAACGGGCTGGGTTACTTATTATTTGTATAATACGAAGTATACGACCAAGAATAGCTATAAATGGCTATACCCTTCCAACTGGTATCAAGGTGTAATAGCTAGTTTCCCCGCACAGCTCCAGGGTCTTCAGGATTATTACCAGAACAACCTGAAGGATGCTGATATCATCTCCCTGGCACTTGGTAACGCCTCCTTCGACGCATACTTCATGGATCGTTTGTTTATGATTTGGGAAGCTATGGGTGCCAGCGATTTTAACGATACGCTCGAGGAAGGTACTTACTATGGTGATGGTAGCAAGGGACCCAATTATGATTATAAGACCGTTTATGGTGACAAATACGGTTACGAGATCACGATTAAGGACATCAAAGATCAGCTTTGTAAGTCTGATGCAGAGAAAGCCTTCGTCGATAAGATCTATGAAGTTATGCAGATCATCGCAGCAGATGCTTTGGGCAAAGATGCTTCCAAAGCTATGCAGATGGATCGTGTTTGCCAGCTGCTGACCTATATCACTTTCAGCTATATGTATAGCTACAAGCAGATCATTTCTTGGATTGGTGAGAATAACCCCGACGCTAAGATCATGATCGTTGGCCTGACCAACTCCCGTGAAGACATTGTCATCACGGATGGTAGCGAAGTGCTGATGGACATGGGCGAGAACATTGGTGCGCTTTATGAGCTCTTGAATACCTATGTGGCCGGCATCGCTGCCGACTATATGGCCAAGAACAAGGACAAGGAAGAGAATCCGTTTACCGGCAAGTTCTACTATGTAGAGCAGCCCGAGAATCCCGAGATGATCGCGAAGGTAATGGATAAACTGGCCAGTGCTAACTGGGGCAAGATCGACTGCGGTAATCCCGACTGCGCAGCTTGCCAGAATGGCGAACACTGCGAAAACGGCCGTCTGAGCGGCGATATTGTCCGTTTCAAGACTGTCAGTGCCTATAACACTTTCTTCATGAATGGTATGATAAGTGCTGGAGTTCCTGTTGCAGCCGCGGTTGAGGCTCTGATTCCCCATATTGAGCAGGCTATCGCAAATCCTGCAGCTTTCAGCCTGACTCCCGAGACACTCACTTTGGCGAACATGACAGCCGCTATTAACGCATCGGGAATTATCTCGGTTACTGAGCAGCAGGTGCTGGGCACCCTGATGTTCATGGGCGCTGAAAAGGCTATGATCAGGAGCCTGGCGTCCACTGAGCTTGATCTGAATGCCCTGGTTTCTTTCGGAACCGGTAGTGTTGAAGATGTGCTCAAGAAAGTTCCCGTGCCGGAGAATACTGCCATCGCGGCTGATCTCATTGATGTGTATGAGAATTTCTTTGTCACCGGCGATATGCTGAACCTGGTTCGCTTCTTCGCTCTTAATAAGGTTGGTAACGGCCTCGCCGCTCACCCCACTCCCTCCAACCACGATCGTCTGGTCGCCAACATGATCGCCGCTTACCAGGGTGATTACACCGTTCAGAAGAAGTGCGATGACGATTCTGACATGATCATGGTCAACGAGATTTACTATGCTCTGGCTCAGAAGGGTCTGCTTGATAGCAATCCTAATGATGAAATTATCGATGACAAGACCGGCACCATCATGGACTACATAGTTGCTGCTATGGTTGGCGAAGAAGGTATGGACACCACTGCTGCCGGTGACTTCATCTACGAGCTGCTGCTGAGCAACGAAGATGATGCCGACAACGTCGATGTTATTGCCACCGTATATCCCATCCTGAAGGCTTACGGCTACATGGACGGCAATGATGAAATTGCTTTGGTTGAGGAACTGTACGCCGTTCTGGACGAGTACCTGGATGAAACTCAGGAAATGGCAGTTGTAGATTATATCTACGCTAATCAGGCTGATCTGGATACCATGGCTCTGCTTGACTTCATGGTCGAAGTTCTCGGCGAAAGCAACATGACCGCTGCCCAGAAGGTTGAGGTCATCTGCGAAGTTTATACCATTCTGGAAAAGAACGGATATCTGGCTGACTATTCCGAAAAGCTGGCAGTTGTTGTAGAAATCGTAGAGCTGCCTTCCATGAAGACTGTTACCGACGCTCAGGCTGTTGCTATTGCTAAGAACGTATACAACGCTCTTGTAAGCGATGGCGGCCTGGATGATGCCGAGGTAATGGCAGTTGCTAAGAATGCATACGAGGTTCTGTTCGGCAATGAGTCCGCTCTGAAGCCCGCAGAGAAAGTTGCCATCATCAAGGAAGTATACGAAGTACTTAAGGCATATCACTATCTGGACGAGTACGCAGACATCCTTTCTGCTCTCGAAAAGATCGTAGCTCTGCCCGAACTTAAGGATGTTCCCGCAGACAAGACTATTGCCATTGTTGAGGCTGTCTATGCTGCAGCTGTTGACGGCAATGTAGATAACAAGGAATTCCTTGCTCTTGCTCAGCTCATTTACAAGGAAATCTTTGCACCCAAGGCAGAAGTTGTTCGCACCAACAGCGTTGAGCCCTTCGCTCTTTCTGCAACCGAGAAGCTGACCCTCATCATGGCAGTTGTCGATGTTCTGAAGGAAACCGAGTATCTGGATGAAAGCGATCCTACCTTGGTGGCCGCTGAAAATCTCGTTACCGAGTTTATCGCAGATCCCGAAATCCCCAATGAGTACATCTTTGACATCTTCGAGGAAGCATTTACCGCTATGGTAGAAAATGCAGAGGAAGATGGCACTGTCGGCGAGGCCGCTATCACCGAGGTAGCTGTCAAAGTCGGCGAAAAGATTGTTGACGCACCTATCTCCATCGAGAAGAAGCTCGAGATCCTTGAAAAGGTTACCGGCGCTCTTGAAAGCGTTCCCGGCATGGGCGACGCAGCAGTTGTTCCCGGTATCTCCAGCATAGATCTGACTCCTGTTAAGACTATACTGGCAGCCCTCAAGGCAAACAAGCACATCACTGATGAAAAGGCAAACGCTGTAATCAGCGTTCTCTTTAACGCACTTACCTCCGGTGAGACCATGAACAACGCCAAGCTGGTCGATATTGCCACAGAGGTATATAACATCATCGGCGCAGACCTTACTGTTGCCGAGAAGCTGGAAGTAGCAGCTATCATTTATGTAGTTGCATACAATAATGACCTTATCCCCGGCGCAGAGGGTTACGTTGCAACTGCAGACCAGTACCTGAACACCGCAACTACCGCTCTTGCAATCGCAAAGAACACCGTTAACGGTATTGCAGTTCCCGCACAGCTGGCAAACACCAAGGCTCTCCTCGTAGCAGAGATCGATAACACCATCGCAACCGTTGCAAAGCTGCAGAAGCTTCTTGCAGCCAACAGCGACTGGACCGAGATCCTCGGCTATCAGGACGAGATCGACACCCACTACCAGACCATTATCGCTCTGGGTACCGAGATGGGCGTTCTTGGCCAGCTGGCTATGACCGACTTTACCAACGCATACCAGTACGTTGATACCCTCATTACCACCATCGCAACTGACGCTTACAACGCAGCTATCGCAGCAGACGGTCAGTTCAAGGGTGAGTATGACGCAGTTGTAGCAGGCATCGTAGCCGAAGTAGAGGCTATCAACCCCGCCCTCGCTGCAGTTGTAGAGAAGTTCCTTGCCGAGACTCCCGTTGAAGCAATGGAGATCATCTTCGCAGCAGGCGACGAGCTCGCAGCTGAGTTCATCATCGCTGCCGGTAAGGCATCCAAAGACCTTCAGGTACTTGGCTCCGCAATCACCGGTATCCTCAGCGCTGATATCGACGCAATTGTAGCCGCTATCGACGCAAACGCAAAGATCACAGCCCTCAAGGCTGAAATCGCAGAGCTCAAGGCTGATATTCTCAGCATGGAAATGTCCATTCAGCTTATGAGCACCGGTACCGGTATGACCCTTGATCAGCTCAAGGCTAAG
>JAFYLI010000067.1 GCA_017537165.1 Oscillospiraceae bacterium
CATCAGCGGCGACCGCAGCCTGCGCCGCCGTAAAACAGAGGTGAGCATACTCACGGTCTCGGAAGTTTTGGGGAGGATGATTATGCGAAAAATGCTCTCATGGAAACTGGTTCTGCGCGCACGCCTTAAAACGGCGCTGACGCTGCTGCTGATAATTGCGGCCACTTTCCTTTTCCTTTATAACCTGCTGGAATACACCATGACCAACCGCCAGTATCAGGAGGCCATGGCTCAGTATTGGGGTAATATAACCCTTGACCGCGCAACCTTTGCCGACGGTGAGTCCACTGCCGGCGATCTGGACGAATGGGATGGTCTGGTTTTCCTGTCTTCTAAGGAAAACCCTGTTGCCACCGAGAAACACGCTTACGAGCGCTACCATAAGGAGGGCTTCACGGCGGAGGAAATCGCCGAGCTGATGGAGCTGCCTTACATAGACGATGTAAGCACTCGCTATATGACCGCGGGTATATCCGAAGACTTTACCCGCATTGATACACACAGTATCCCTGCCACCCAGTACTTTGAGTGGTGCCGCTATGACAGCCGAATAGTGTTCGAGGCCACGGTTCTGGAAAAAGACCACAATCCTTACAACCACCCTTCTATGGGCCTCAGCTTCGGTTCGATAGCGGGCGAAAGCGAGCTACACAATCTGCTGATAGACGATATCGAGGTGCTGGCGGGCGATCCCCAGTGGCTCAATCAGGTGGAATGTTATAGCGATGAGGAGAACCTGCCCGAGGGAAAGCACAGAATAACTTATGATGTCAGCTTCCCCGAAACCATAGAGAACCAAGAACTTATGCTGGCTTCCGGAGGCGGCGTTGGTTCTCCCATTTTCTATCAGGTGAACCATGTTGATCAGGCTTTCCATGAATCGCTGGAGGCGGGCAGAAGATATATTTTCGTCTGCCGCATATCTCCCGATGCATGGCAAATGAGTGGTCGTGTGCCCTATGGTTTCATGGCTTTCGGTGATGACACCATTTACGATTGGTGGCCCTATGCTTACGATGTAACCGACCTGCCCGAAAATTACATCGAGGGCGAGGAGTTTGCGCCTCTCCGTGAGCTTATCAAGATAACCAACGACGATATGCACACCATGGACGTTGTCTACGCAGAGGATATGCGCACCATCCGCCGCTATCAGGAGGGCAAGTTCCTGCTGATGGACGGACGCTTCCTCAATGAGCAGGATACCGCCGAGAAGAAGCCCGTCTGCGTTATTGCCGATACCTTTGCCGAGACCTACGGTCTCAAGCTTGGCGATACCATCAGTCTGCGCCTTGGCGATAAGCTCTTTGAAAACTATGCCCCCGTTGGCGCGGTGGCATCCTTCCGCCAGCGCTATGCGGAGAACTTTACCGAAGAGCAGGAGTTTGAAATAGTCGGTCTTTACCACGAGGTAGGTCTGGAGACACTCAAGCCCGGTCTGCGCTACTGGACTTATTCCGAGAACGCCATCTTCGTTCCTCAGTCCTTCCTGCCCGTCAGCGATGAGGCGCTGGCAGACTGGGCACTCAGCCCCGCCGATGTAAGCCTTATCGTCAGCGATGCAAAGAATATCACTCCCTTTGCGGACGAAGTGCTGTCCACGCTTTCAGAGATGGGTTACGTTACCTATTATTCCGACAGCGGTTGGCCCGAGATAAGCGAACAGCTCCAGCAGACGGGACTTCTTTCACTGCTTAAGCTTATTGCCTTCTCCGCTGCTGTTGTATTGGTTCTGCTGCTTACCATGTACCTCTTTGTTATCCAGCGAAAGAAGGAATTTGCCGTTATGCGTGCTCTCGGCTGCCCCAAGAAGAATGCCGTGGCTGTGCTGCTCTTCCCCTTGTCCCTGCTGGCTGTTATCGGCGTTGCGCTGGGCGCGGGTTTGGCAGTTTGCTATACGTCTGTCACCTTTGCGGAAAAACTGAAGAGCTATGCCGAGTTCGGCCATGCCATTGACGGCAGCATACCCGTTGCCGCAGTTCTGCTGAGTGTTGTTGCCTGCTTCGCGCTGCTGATGATATTTGCGTTTGTGGGTCTTGCTTACATAGCCCGCCTTAATCCCCTTGAGCTTCTGCAGGGCGGCAGCCGCAGCAAGAAGAAAAAGGCAAAGCGCAGCGTTGTTGCTGAAACTGCTCCCGTGGAAGTGCGTATGGAGGCTATTCGCGGCCTTGAACCCATCGAAGCCAAGAGCAAACCCGCCCCCGGCTTCATGTGGCGCTATATTCGCCGCCATGCTTGCCGCTCTTTGGGTAAAACCGTGCTTCTTATTCTCGTAACTGCTCTGCTGGTTGGCGCTATGGGTCAGTTCTCCGCTGTCCGCAATTCCTATCAGGAACTCTACCAAGCCATAGACGTAAAGGTGCGTTTCCTTGATTTTGAATTGGCCAAGGCCAAAAAGTTTGCTGAAACCGATTACGTTACCGGCGGTTACTACGAATATAACTACGTTATGGGCGAGATACCTCTGCCCACCGATGAGGAGTCCTATGTCTACGGCAGCTACTGCGTCAGCAATAACATTCTCCATAACGTGCCCGAAGCTATAACATTCCTTGAGGGTTACGACGCCGAAACCGTTATGGATGTAAACGAGCGTATATGCGTTATGCCCCACGGCATGATGGAGAAGCTTGGCGTTCAGTTGGGCGATACGGTTGAACTGAATGAGAATAATTATCTGCCTTTGGTAGAGTTCTATAATCAGGATAAAACTCACGAAGAGCACCTTGATATGTATCACCGCCATGGCGTAAAGGTGCAGATAGTAGGCAGCATTGACAGTATGGATAATACGGTTTATGTGCCCCTTGCTGCCAAGGGTTACTTCAAAAGCTTGTTCGATGTTGTATATCTGAGCTTTGCAGAGTATAGCCTTGCGGATTATCACCGCGCTATCGAGCTGCGTACTTATGCAAAGAGCCTGCTTGAACCCGATGACGGACATCAGCCCCGCTTCTCTATGGATACTTCGGAGGCTGACAGAATTTACAACACCTATCAAATGATAGAGACCCTTTATCCCATCGCTTTCGCTACCGCAGTTATTATCGGCGCTATCATAATGGGTCTGCTTATCCTGCAGAGAGCCAAGGAGGCCGCAACTCTGCGCATCCTCGGCGCTACCAATGGTCGCACCCGTACCTTGCTTGCCGTAGAGCAGATACTGCTGTGCATTATCGGCCTTGTGCTGGCTATTGCGGCTCTGTTCGTAATCAACGGCGGCGAGCTGCTGAAAACATCGGCAGCCATCGGCATTTATTTGGCGGTGCACGTTGCCGCCTGCGTGATAGGCTGCATTGCAGGCGCTGTCAGCGTTACCAGACATAAGGCTCTGGAACTGCTGCAGGTAAAAGAATAAGGAGGAGGTACTTTTTATGTCAAATCTGGTTTTGGATAATGTTTCCTATAAATATCGCAACGCAGAGTCCGCTGCGGTAAAAACGGCAAGCTGTGAATTCGAAGAAGGACAGTTCTATGCCATTATCGGCCCCTCCGGCAGCGGTAAGTCCACCATGCTGTCCATGCTGGCGGGTCTCGACCTGCCCACTTCGGGCGAGGTGCGCTTCAAGGATGAGAGCCTGAGCGGTCTTGACCTTGACCGCTACCGCAGAGAGTCTATCACCATGATCTTTCAGGCTTTCCACCTCTTCCCGCTGATGACCGTTCTTGAAAACGTCTGCTATCCCATGGAGCTTTGCGGCGTGCATCCCAAGAAGGCCAAGGAACGCGCCAAGCCCCTGCTGGAAAGCGTGGGCATAGGTGAAGAGAAGCATAACCGTTTCCCCGCTAACCTCTCCGGCGGCGAGCAGCAGAGAGTTGCTATCGCCCGCGCGCTGGCAACGGGCGCAAAGACCGTTCTTGCCGACGAACCTACGGGTAATCTCGACGCGGCCAACACCGTCAACGTTATTGAGATACTCCGCGCCCTTGCCCATGAAAAGGGCTACTGCGTTGTTGTCGTTACCCACGACCCCGAAGTTTCCGACATGGCGGACATCGTTTACCGCATGAAAGACGGCGTGCTGACGAGAGAAAGATAAGTTGTATTAAGTTTGAAGCAAAGTTTGAAGCAGACATGGCGCAAGCCATGTCTGCTTTTTGCTGCGGTGGTTGTGCGGAAATCTGAAAGTCTTGTCATTCTGAGGCTCTGCCGAAGAATCTCCGCACCTACGCAAGATTGGCAGTAACATTATCTGCGGGGATGCTTCGCTGCGCTCAGCATGACACGTATTTTGCGGTGGTGCTGTGATGCAGGGGGGATATTTTAGTGAATGGTGTATTGCGTTTTTCGCGGCAGCGGTTATAATTAAGGTGTGCCCCTATGGGGTGGAAAAGCGAAATTTAAATAAAGAGGTTTTGCAACAATATGTTTATTACCAATGACATTAAATATATCGGCGTAAACGACCACGAGGTCGATCTGTTCGAGGGACAGTACGTTGTGCCTAACGGCATGGCCTATAACTCTTATGTGATAATGGATGAAAAGATAGCCGTTATGGATACTGTTGATGCACGCTTCGGCGAAGAATGGCTGGCTAAGCTGGAAAAAGAGCTGGACGGCAGACTGCCCGATTATCTGGTGGTTCAGCACATGGAGCCTGACCATTCTGCCAATATTCTGAACTTTGCCAACACATACCCCGAGGCGAAGATAGTTTCTTCCGCCAAGGCTTTCGGCATGATGAAGAATTTCTTCGGCACCGATTTTGCCGATAAGCAGGTAGTGGTAGGTGAGGGCGACACCCTTTCGCTGGGCAAGCATGTTCTCACTTTCGTAACCGCGCCCATGGTGCATTGGCCCGAGGTAATCGTTACCTATGACAGTGCCGACAAGGTGCTCTTCTCTGCCGACGGTTTCGGTAAGTTCGGCGCGCTGGATGCCGATGAGGATTGGGCCTGCGAGGCAAGACGTTATTACATCGGCATCGTGGGTAAGTACGGCGCTCAGGTGCAGGCTCTGCTGAAGAAGGCTGCAGGTTTGGATATTGCGGTAATCTGTCCGCTCCACGGCCCCGTGCTCACGGAGAATCTCGGCTACTATATCGGTCTGTATAATACTTGGTCTTCCTATCAGCCCGAGGAAGAGGGCGTGCTTATTGCCTACACCTCCGTTTACGGCAATACCAAAAAGGCTGTTGAGGAATTGGCTGAAAAGCTGGAAAAGGGCGGCTGCGCCAAGGTGGTTGTCAACGACCTTGCCCGCTGCGATATGGCGGAGGCGGTTGAGGATGCGTTCCGCTACAGCAAGCTCGTTCTTGCCACCACCACTTACAATGCGGATATTTTCCCCTTCATGAGGGAATTTATAAATCATCTCACCGAGCGCAATTACTCCAACCGCACCGTGGCCTTCGTGGAGAACGGAACATGGGCGCCTATGGCTGCCAAGGTGATGAAGGCCATGCTGGAAAAGAGCAAGAATATTACATATACCGAGAGCGGTGTGAAAATAATGTCCGCCCTCAATGACGAGAGCAGGGCACAGCTTGACGCGCTGGCTGCGGAACTGTGCCGTTGATAAAGGGAGATTCAATGCAGGGTTTCAGCGAAAAAGTATTTTTGAAAATTGCTCCGCCTACCGAGGATGACGCTGCAGGCGATCAGCAGCGAATAAAGGCTGCCCTTGCCGAGCGCGGCTATGCTCCCGTGGAAATTCCTCTGGCTGTGCTGCGGCGGCTTTATCCCCTTTGCCGCGATTGCGGATATGAGATAACGGTTTCCCTGGTCTGCCGTGAGATCGGTTGGATGATGGTGGGCGTTGAAGCGGGCGACTGCAGCGGCAGTCATTACGGCCTTGCGGTAGATTACGGCTCCACCAAAGTTGTAATGCAGCTTGTGGATATGGCGAGCGGCGAAGTTGTTGCCGAGGAGCGGGAAACTAACGGCCAGGTGGTATACGGAACGGATATACTTACCCGTATCACATATACTATGGAGGCTCCCGAGCATTTTGATGATATTCAGCGGGTAACGGCGGATACTTTTAACCGCCTGCTGGCGCGCCTGAGTGAGAAAACGGGGATAAATGCGGCTGCTTGCCCGGCTATGATAATTTCGGGAAACACCACGATGATTCATTTCCTGCTGCGGCTGGATGCTTGGACGGTTTTTGCCTCGCCCTATGCTCCCGTTACCTCCGCTCCGGGATGGTTCTTCGGCCACGAGCTGGGTATGGATTTCATCGGAATGGTATATATCATTCCTGCCGCGTCCAACTACGTAGGCGGCGACATTGTCAGCGGTCTGCTGAAGCTGGATATTCATAAAAACGAAGAACCCAGCATGTTCTTTGATATTGGCACCAATGGCGAGCTGGTGGTTGGCAATAAACACTGGATGATGGCCGGTGCCGGTGCTGCAGGCCCCGCCCTTGAGGGCTATATCAGCAAATACGGCATGCGCGCAGATGACGGCGCCATCGAAAAAGTGAAAATCGAGGGCGGTAAACTGAGCTTTTCCACAATTGGCGGCAAGGCTCCTGTAGGTATCTGCGGCTCGGGCATAATTGATCTTATTGCGCAGATGCGTCTCAACGGTTGGATAAACATAGCGGGAGCGCTGGAAGAAGGCGCATCCGACCGAGTACGATTTATAGAAGAGGCGGGCGAGCTTGCGGCGGTATATGCCGAGGCTTATGAGTCGGCCTTGGGCAAACCGCTCTATTTCTCGCAGACGGATATCCATCAGTACGTCGATACGAAAGCGGCAGCGTATATCATGGTCGAATGCCTGCTGGAGACGGCGGGGTGTAGCGAAAAAGACTTGGCTCACTGCTATCTGTCGGGAGCGTTCGCGGCTCATTCGGATCTGGAGTCGGCTATAACGATTGGGATTTTCCCTGATCTGCCCAGAGAGAAATTCAGCATTATTAACAATACCTCTCTTGAGGGTGCGCGTATCCTTCTTTTGGATCGCAGCCGCCGCAGCGAGCTTGAGCAGCTTGCTGAAAGTATTTATTGTGTGCAGTTCGCCTCCATACCGGACTTTATAGTCCGTATGCAGGCTGCTAAATTTATACCTCACACGGATATGGAGAGATATCCGAGTGTAAAAGAAAAACTTGAAAAAGGAGAATTGAAGTTATGAAATACGTATGCGATATTTGCGGCTGGACTTACGATGAGGCTGCAGGCGACCCCGAGCACGGCATTGCTCCCGGCACTAAGTTTGAGGATCTTCCCGCCGATTTCGAATGCCCCCTTTGCGGCGTAGGCAAGGGCGATTTTTCCGCAGAATAATTAAGAAAATCCACGAATCAGCCATCGGTTATGCCGATGGCTGATTTTATTTGACTAAATGTCTTTAAAACGTTGACAAGCGCTTATCAAACATATATTATGTGATTAACAGTTAATTGCGTAGTATAACCGTCTGCTTGCAGGCGGAGCAATATGAGAAAGGAAGATTTTACATGAGCGTCCCGAAATTTGATCCTAAGGAACTTGAAATTGTTGGCATGAAGCCCGGTATGTTTGGCCGAGGTGAGACACCTATTTACAATTATCCCTGCACTCTGCGTGAGGCAGTAAAGGCTACTTTCCGCCGCGAGCCCTATTGGCAGTGCTTTGCCGGCGATATGAAGATGATGACCCCCAAGATCAACCCCGATAACATTGCCCGCGCTTTCGTTTTCGAGGCAGAGAAGGTTGAAACCCAGGCCGGCGTTCTTATGCCCGATATGTTCGGCATTGAGTGGGAATATATCCCCGCAGCAGGCGGCTCCATGGTTCGCCCCGGCAAGCCCTTTGCAGAGGATGCAGAGGAACTGCTTGAGAAGGTTCAGTGGCCCGACGTTGACAGCTGGGACTGGGCAGGCAGCGCCGAATCCAACAAGGACTATTTCTCTGAGAATACCTATAACACCATTTGCTTCCTCAACGGCTGGTTTGAGCGTCTTATCTCCATGATGGAGTTCGAGGGCGCAATCATGGCTCTTTATGATGATGACCAGAAGGAAGCTGTTAAGACTTTCCTTGACAAGCTCTCTGACCTTTACATCAAGATCCTCGGCCACTGCATCGATGCATATCCTCTGCTGGATGGCTTCTCCATGCATGACGACTGGGGCGCACAGAAGGATACCTTCTTCTCTCCCGAGCTTTGCGCCGAGATGATCGTTCCCGCAATGCGTAAGGTTACCGATTATCTCCACAGCCGCGGCAAGACCTGCGAACTCCACTCCTGCGGCCGCAACCTGAAGCAGGTTCCCAACATGATCGCTGCAGGTTGGGATGCATGGTTCCCCCAGAACATCGTAGACTCCCGCGAAGTTTATGAGCTTTACGGCGATAAGATCCTTGTCGGCGTTGATCCCAAGATCGACATCGAAGGCATGAGCGACGATGAGATCCGCGCTGCTGCCCGCGACTTCGTTGACAAGTACATGCAGCCCGGCAAGCCCTGCTTCTTCGCATTCTCCGCAGCTACCTCCAACACCGTATTCTGCGAAGAACTGTATGCATACTCCCGCAAGAAGGCTTGCGGCGAGGCCTAATCTATAGAAAGGGAGAAAAAACATGAAAGTTTTTGAACTGCCTATAGGCGATAACCCTAATGTATTTCTGCGCTGCTATATTCAGGACACCATGATGCCCGGAATGAAGCTGCCCGCAGCCGTTCTGTGTCCCGGCGGCGCATATGTTGCGCTCAGTTCCGAGGAGGAAATGGCTGCCAGCTTCGTTGGTATCGGCTACCATGCATTTGTTCTGTTCTATTCCATCGGTCTGCGCTGCGCATGGCCCCAGCCCGTTATTGAGGCATCCATGGCTCTCAAACTCATCCGTGAGCATGCCGACGAGTGGAATGTAAACACCGATGAGATCGTTATTGCAGGTTTCTCTGCGGGCGGTCACGTTGCTTCCGGCCTCGGCGTTCTGTGGAACGATGCTGAGGTTCAGGCCAAGGCAGGCTGCACCGGCGAAGAGAATAAGCCCAATGCTATGCTTATCTGCTTCCCCTGCATCAACATCAATATGCCCGTTTTTGAGAATAACAAGCTGGTTGTTAAGGCTATCAAGAACGAGGAACTTATCGGCGATCATACGCCTCCTGCTTTCGTCGTCCATTCCTATGGCGACAAGATGGTTTCTATGGAACAGTCTACCCGCTTCGTATATTCCATGAGCAAGCACGACCGTCCCGTTGAGTATCACCTCTATACTCCCGGCGACCACGGCGCTGTTTGCAACATTACTCCCATGAGCACTCCCGAAGGCATGATCGGTCCCTGCAAGGACGATTGGATGCCCCGTCTGCGCGTATGGCTGGATGACCTCTGGCATCCCAAGAAGTATGAGGCACCTCCCGCAATGTTCCCCAATGCATTCACCACCCGTGAGCATTTCGAAACTCTGGTTTGCCTGATCCCCGGTATGGGTATGCCCACTCCTCCCGGTATCACCGAGATGAGCAAGCTGGGCGACATTGCCGACAATGCAGCTGCTATGGAGATTTTCTGCGAGTATGCTCCCATCCTCAAGACTCTTGACATTGACGAGACTGCCCGTACCTTCACCCTCGCAAACTGGCTGGAGTATTCTGGTCACGCTTGCGCAAATATGATGCTGGGCACCGTTTCTTCCGATGCATCCAAGGAGTGCATCGCACGCCTGCAGGCACTGTAATTCAAAGAGAATTTGTTTCAAGACCCCGACGCAAGTCGGGGTCTTGTGTTTTGGTCGAGAAGTAGTGTATACTGGTGGAAAACAACGCTTTTGGAGAGATTGTGATGAAAACCAAACTTTCGCCCCGATTTTGGATAGCTCTCACCCTTGTCAGCCTGATAGGTCAGGTGGCATGGGTGGTTGAGAATATGTACCTCAACGTATTCATTTATAAAATGTTCCGCGCCACGGCGGGGGATATATCTCTTATGGTCGCGGCCAGCGCCGTTGCCGCCACTTTGACTACGGTGCTTATCGGCGCTCTTGCGGATAAGGTTGGCAAACGCAAGCTGTTTATCTGCGCGGGTTATATCCTGTGGGGTGTGTCCGTGTTCTGCTTTGCGCTGCTTGATACGGGGCGCATCGGGGCAATGTTCCCCATGGCGACGTCTGCCGCGGCAGTGGGTATATCGCTGACTATAATCCTTGATTGCATCATGACGTTTTTCGGCTCTTCTGCCAACGACGCGGCTTTCAACGCTTGGCTCACAGATTCTACCGATAAGTCAAATCGCGGTGCTGCCGAGGGCGTGAACGCAATGATGCCCTTGGTCGCCATACTTGCCGTGTTCGGCGGCTTTATGGCATTCGACCTTGATAAGGCTGAAAGCTGGAGCCTTATTTTCACCATTATCGGCGGAGTTGTAACGCTGGTGGGCGTGCTGGGTATCTTCCTTATAAAAGAACCCGAAGTTAAACCCAGCGAGAGCGGATATTGGACCAACGTTATCTATGGCTTCCGCCCCTCTACGGTTGCGGCTAATGCCCGCCTTTATGCGAGCCTTGCGGTCTTTATAGTTTTCAATATTTCCATTCAGATTTTTATGCCCTACCTTATTCTTTATTATGAGGTTTCTCTGGGCATGGCAAACTACGTTTTCGTAATGGCTCCCGCTATAATTCTTGCCGCCGTGGCTACGGCATTTTGGGGCAGAGTCTACGATAAAAAAGGCTTCGGCAAATCGGGCGTTATTGCCCTTGTGTGGCTGCTGGCCGGCTATGTGCTGCTGTTCCTCTTTAGAAATACAGCGCTGGTATTCGTCGGCTCCCTGCTGATGATGTGCGGCTACCTTGCGGGCATGGCGGTTTTCGGCGCGCGCATACGCGACCTTACGCCCAAGGGCAAGGCGGGTATGATGCAGGGCGTGAGAATATTCTCGCAGGTGCTTGTGCCGGGTGTTATCGGCCCCTATATAGGCAAAGCTGTGCTGAAAAACGCCGAGCAGATGCTCAATAACGACGGTACTTATTCCTTTGTTCCCAATGCCAACATTTTTCTTGCGGCCATCATACCTGCGGCGGTGGTTGCAGTGTTCCTGATTTTCTGCCTGCCTAAAAAGCCGCCCAAAACTCAAAGCCTTACCACCCCTTTTGAAGAGAGCGGAGAGGGTTGGGATGAGTATCCGCGCCCGCAGATGAAGCGCGAGTCCTATATTTCTCTTTGCGGAAAGTGGGAACTGTCTGTGGAATGCGAGGGTGCGGAAACCTTGCTGGGTGAGATCAACGTGCCTTATCCTCCCGAATCCCGATTGTCGGGCATAGAGCGTCAGCTCGGCGAGGGAGAGCGCTATATTTATCGCCGTAATGTCACCTTGCCCGAAGATTTTCGGAAAGAGCGTGTCCTGCTTCACTTCGGCGCAGTTGACCAAATGGCGAAAGTGTTTGTAAACGATGTTCTCGCAGGCGAGCACGTGGGAGGGTATCTTCCCTTTACCGTTGATATTACCGAGCATCTCCGTGAAGGCGAGAATTCGCTGCGCGTGGAAGTTACGGACGAACTTGACCATGATTTGGCTTGGGGCAAGCAGCGCCGCGACCGCGGCGGGATGTGGTATACTCCCATCAGCGGTATATGGCAGCCCGTTTGGCTGGAAAGCGTATGCGAGAACTATATCAAAAACGTGAAGATAACAGCATCTGCGGATGGCTGCGTTACCGTGGAAACCGAGGGCGGCAGCGAGGATAAAGTTATCTTTATGGGCACGAATATGTACTCTTATAGCGGAGACAGCGTTACCTTTACTGTAGATGAGCCTCATCTGTGGACACCTGACGATCCATTCCTTTATGAGTTTGTGCTGGTAGCAGGTGCGGACAAAATAGAATCGTATTTTGCCCTGCGCAGTGTGAGCGTAGAAAAGGTGAAGGGTCAGGCATATATCTGTCTTAACGGAAAGCCGATGTTTTTCCACGGACTGCTGGATCAGGGATATTACAGCGATGGAATATACCTGCCCGCATCGCCCGAGGGCTACCGTTTTGATATCCTTGAAATGAAAAAATTGGGCTTCAATATGCTGCGCAAGCATATCAAGATAGAACCCGAGCTGTTCTATTATTACTGCGATAAATTCGGCATGGTAGTTTTTCAGGACATGGTCAACAGCGGTGACTATAGCTTTTTTAAGGATACCGCATTGCCTACTATCGGCAGAAAGAAGCCTGTGAAGCATGAAGTGAGCGATCGCCGCCGTGAGATTTTTGAGGAAGATTGCAGTGCAACGGTCAAACTTCTGCATAATCATCCTTGTGTCTGCTATTACACTATATTTAATGAGGGCTGGGGCCAGTATGATGCCGACCGCATCTATAAGGAAATGAAGCAGTTGGAACCCAATGTGATATGGGATGCAACTTCGGGTTGGTTTGCGGAAAATGAAAGCGACGTAGTCAGCGAACACGTCTATTTCAAGAAGATAAAGCTTGAAGCAAACCCCGAGCGTCCGTTGGTGCTCTCTGAGTTCGGCGGATATTCCTGCAAGCTGCCCGAGCATTCCTTTAACTTGGATAAGACTTACGGCTACAAGAAATGCGACGGCGTAATGGAACTGCAGGTGGATCTGGAGAAGCTTTATCGCAATGAGATAATTCCTGCCATAAAGTGCGGCCTTTCTGCCGCGGTACTTACGCAGGTCAGCGACGTGGAAGATGAAACCAACGGCCTTGTAACCTATGACCGCCGCATTACTAAGGTGGATGCGGGAAGAATGGCGACTCTTTCTGCTGAACTGAATGCGGCTTTTGCCGAAAAAGTGAACTGAACGACTAAACCCCACGGCACTTCAAACGAAGTGCTGTGGGGTTTAGCGTATCATTTATTCTGTTATGCAGCCGCCGAAACTGCGAATGCTGAGAACGTGGCAGCAGCCGCTGCCGAAAATGTGCTCCATGCCTGCGGTGAAATCGTCAAGAATATCGTTGGGAACGAAGGCTTGTACCGTGCCTGCAAAGCCGCCGCCGTGGACGCGGATAGCACCTCTGCCGCCCAAAAGGTCTTTGCCCATGGCAAGGGCGAGGGTTATTGCCTGCTGCTGCGGAGCTGCAGGAGACCAAATGTTCTCGAGGAGCAGGGAGGAAGAAGCGCCGGACTCGTTCACGAGGCTTAGGAATGCTGTGAAGTCGCCGTTTTTGAGCGCCTCGGCCTCGGCGGCTGCGCGCTTATCTTCTGCAAAAAAGTGCATGGCTCGAAGAACTGCGCGGTCGCCGTAGAGTTTGCGGATTTCGGGAATGGCGGCGCGGAACTTGCCTTCGTCAACGTGCCGCAAATGAGTTTCTCCGAAATGTTTGGCTATCGTACCCATCTCCTGCGTGATGGCGGAATAATCCTCGGTGAGATCACCGTGTTCGGAACGTGTGTCTATTATACAAAGCGTGTGGCCCGAAGCGGCGAAATCGAAGTCGATTCGCTGTACTATGGGGGCGGCGGGGGCGAAGAAATCTATTGCAACCGCTCCGCCGACAGCTGAAGCTGTTTGGTCCATAAGTCCGCAGGGTTTCCCAAAGTACACGTTCTCTGCGTATTGACCTATGCGGGCAATTTCGGTAGGCGGAATTTTGTTGTAGCAGAAAAAGTGATTTATTATCGTGCCGATAAGCACTTCGAATGCGGCGGAAGAGGAAAGCCCTGATCCGGGGAGTACGTCGGAGGTTATGCATGCGTCGAAACCGCCTATAGTGTAGCCGAGCTCTGCGATGCGGGAAACTACGCCGCGTACGAGAGCAACGGATTTGCCGTACTCTTCGGGGGTGGGCTGAGAAAATTCTGCGGTAATGTCGAAAGAATCATAGCCTTCGGAACGAATGCGAATTATATTTGAGCCGTTTGCTGATGCGCAGGCAACGGTATCGAGGTTAACTGCTGCGCAGAGTACTCTGCCGTGCTGATGATCGGTGTGGTTGCCGCCGATCTCGGTGCGGCCCGGCGCGGAAAATACGGTAGGTATCGCATTGGGGAAAGCGGTATGGAAAGTCTTTTTCAGGGATTCAATGCGGGAGTTCATGGTATTCACCTCGGTGCAATATTAACATAAATCCCGCCCATTGCCAATAGCCATGGCCTTTGATATACTACATATATAATATATAAATCCGAGGAGGAATAGGTATGAGAACACTTATTGTGAGTGCTACCCCGAAAACCGAGGGCCACAGCGCGGAACTTACGGCCATTGCTGCCGCTGCTGCTGAACGTGCCGGCGCGGAATGTCAGGTACTGCGCCTTGATGAATTGAAACTGGAAGCTTGCAAAATGTGCGGCGACGGCTGGGGCGTATGCCGCGATAAATTCCGCTGCGCATTTGAGGCTGACGGCTTCGATAAGGTGCAGGAAAAACTGGCTTGGGCGGAGGCCGTTGTACTGATAACCCCGGTATATTGGTGGGAGTGCAGTGAGTCTATGAAGATATTTATGGACAGAGTGCGCCGCTGCGAAGGCTCACGTATGTTCCATGGCATGAATGATCAGTCCTTGCTCTGGCAGAAGCCTTTTGTAATGGTGGCCTGCGCAGGCGGCAGCGGTAACGGTACCCTCTCCGCGTTGGACCAGATGGACAGATTCGTTTGCCATTGCGGCGGAAAGTTCTTTGACCATATCGCACTCAATCGCTGGACCTTTGACCATAAGAAGCTGGCTGTGGATGCGGCTGTGTTCAAGATGGCGTCCGAAGGCGGCGGAGCAAGACGAGCATAAAGTAAAAGACCGACAGCGCAAAGCTGTCGGTCTTGTTTGTTATCTGATTCGCAGCTCCCAAAATGCAACCGCACTGGCGGCGGCCACGTTGAGGGAGTCTACTCCGTGAGCCATGGGGATCTTTACCGTGTAGTCGCAGGCGGCGATAGTGCTGTCAGAGAGACCGTCGCCTTCGGTGCCGAGAATAACGGCAAGCTTTTCTTCGGCGGCGAGGTTTGGATCGTCTATGCTGACGGAGTTGTCGCTAAGAGCCATTGCTGCGGTTTTGAAACCCAACTTGTTCAACTGCTCAAGGCCGGGGTGGGGCCAATCGGCAGGGGTGTCGCCTATTCTTGCCCAAGGCACCTGGAACACTGTGCCCATACTTACTCGGGCGGCGCGGCGATAAAGAGGATCGCCGCAGGTGGGCGTGAGCAGAACTGCGTCCATATTAAGTGCAGCGGCGGAACGGAATATGGCGCCCACGTTGGTGGCGTCCACTATGCCCTCCAGCACTGCTATGCGGCGGGCGCCTGCGCATACATCTTCGAGAGTGCGGGGCGTGGGGCGGCGCATAGCGCAAAGAACGCCGCGGGTCAGCTCGTAGCCGGTCAGCTTTGCAAGCACGCTGCGCTGGGCGGTGTATACGGGAATGTCTCCGCAGCGGGCGATTATGTGAGCGGCGTCGCTTTCGATGTGCTTTGGTTCCATCAGCAGGGAAACGGGCTCGTAGCCTGCGTCCAGCGCGGTGCCGATGACCTTGGTGCTCTCTGCGATAAATATTCCTTTTTCGGGCTCCAGCTTGTTGCGGAGCTGGGCCTCGGTGAGCCGAGCGTAGGCGTCCAGCTCGGGTGCGGAGAAATCACTTATTCCTATAATGTTGGGCATGTCTGCCCCTCCTTGCTATTTTACTCTGCTTCGGGATAAAGGTCTGCTTCGATCAAAGTCAGCAGGTCTTCGCGGGTGGGCGCCTCCATGGCTGCCACTCGGTCGGAATGGCGGGCAACGGCCTTTTCGAAGATGTTGCGCACGTCACGGGCGTTGCCGAAGTTTTCGTCTCTGTTTTCGTAAAGCTCGGTGAACAGCTTCTGTGCATACTCTGCAGCGGCTTCATCGGGCTCGTACTGATTCTTTTTGCACTGGGATTTGAATATTTCGAAAAGCTGTTCGCCGTTGTAATCTTCAAAGTGGAAGTATTTACCGAAACGGGATTCCAAACCGGGATTGGAGGAGATGAAGCGCTCCATGGGTTCGGGGTAACCTGCTGCGATGACCACCAGTTCATCGCGCTCGTCTTCCATGACCTTCAGAATGGTCTCGATAGCTTCATGGCCGAAATCGTTGGAACTGCCGCCTTCGGGGGCGAGGGAATAGGCTTCATCGATGAAAAGTATGCCGCCGATGGCCTTGTCCAGAGCTTCGCGTGTCTTGAGAGCAGTCTGGCCTACATAGCCTGCGACAAGAGCGGAGCGGTCAACCTCTACGAGAGTGCCCTTTTCCAGTACGCCGATGGCGCGGTAAAGGCGGGCCAGCAGGCGAGCGACGGTGGTTTTGCCGGTGCCGGGGTTGCCGGTGAATACCATGTGCAGGGAAAGATCGGGAACGGCAAGGCCGTTTTCTTGACGGAGCTTGCGGACTTTTATAAGGTTAATGAGGCTGCGAACGTCCTTTTTTATTTGCTCCATACCTACCAGCTCGTCTAACTCTGCGAGAAGGTCTTCGACGCTCTCGGCGGGTTCGGCTGCTTTTTCTTGAACTTTAGATGCAGCGGAGGAGGGTTTTGCTTCGCTATGAAGCTGTACAGGCGCGGGCTGCCCGCCGGTGGGCAAGACGGTCTCGTCGAAAAGGAGAACGTTTTCGCAGCTGACTGCGCTGCAGAGCAATTTGTTTACGGAGGAAATGTACTCGGTTTCTTCGGACAAAAGCTCGGTGCTGCAAAGCCGCAGAAGGAGAGCGCGAAGGAAATCGGATATATCGCGGCAAACAGACTGCGCGAGGGTGCGGTCAAGGATGGCGCGCGCGCGGAAGAAGTCGGGTACGGCAATGGGCTTGCCTGAGGTTGCGGCGGAAACCAGCTCCCAGTAAAGATAGGTGGGGCGAGGCTGACCCTTAGAGTATATTTCGTTCAGCGCGTCTGTGTGCTCTTCACTGAGCTTGTGGCAGCGCCAAAGCCCGCAAATGAGTGTGCGGGCAAAACTGTCCAGATCGGCAGCGAATTCTGTGCCCGTAGATTTATATATAGAGGAAGTCTGAGAGGAATAGTAATTGTGCAATCCTGCGATGTCTGTCAGATAAGCCATGATGTCCTCCGAGTATACATATAATATAACATATTCTATCATATGAGGGCGAAAAGTAAAGGGAATAAAAAAAGTTGAAAAAAGATGAAAAAAGGTGTTGACAAAAGGGGAAGTGCGTGGTATATTAATCAAGCGCTCGGGCGACGGGCTGGAAACGAGAGAGAGTTTCAAAAAAAGTTGAAAAAACCTCTTGACAGACGGCGGCGAGTGTGGTAA
>JAFYLI010000068.1 GCA_017537165.1 Oscillospiraceae bacterium
ATTCTTCCGCCGGGGCGAGGTGCAGGAATGCATCAGCGCCGAGGAACTGGACGAGCGCATAGCGGAGAACGAACTGAAGGACGTGGAGGAATACTTCCTCATGCTCAACAGGAGGGATTCCAGATGGCAAAGCTGATGAAAACCAACCTGTACCGCATCCTCCACAGCAAAATTACAATAATTCTGCTTGTAGCAAGCTGCCTTTTCGCCTTCGATTCAGCAGATCTGCGCACGGAAAGCCGTCTGTACCACAGCTTTGAAACCGACCAATATGCCTTTGAACGTACCCAAAATGTTTTCGATTTATGGGATTGCGAGACAAAGGAAGAAATATGGGAACGATTCTATAATGAACTGAATTATCCTGATATGATGTCGAATATAATGGACTCCCGACTTGTGGGACCCATATTCCTCTGCGCGCTTGTGTTCGGACAGGACTTGCACAAGCGGCGGCTGCAGAATGAGCTGCTGCGGTATTCACGCGGTAAAATTCTTGCCTCGCGAATGATATTGTATTATATACTCTGTATTGCTGTGCACGCAGGTCTGTTGATATACGGATTGATGTCCGATAAGTATGTGAATTTGGAAATGTATTCCACGGACCTGCTGGTGAAGAACGCAGCGCTCAGCATCGTGATAGGACTTTCCCGCAGCGCATCGGTATTTTTGATTTTCTGCCTGTGCCGCAATGCGATCATTGGCGGTGTGGCATCAGTGGCTGCTTTCCTCGTGATAGGAAAATCTTCGAGGATATTGAATTATTCGCCCATTATGGAAGTGAAAGAGGGCTTCTTCACCACAGCGGGCAGCAGCGAGCTGAGCAAATGGGCGATAGTGTCCGTGGCATACGTAGTGGTGTTTACCGTGCTGGCGTTTGTGGTGTTCAGACGGAAAGAGTTTAGATGACTATGAAAAAATGTCTGCAATATCATTGGAACGTCCTTTTGGGGCATAAGTACATATTGCTTGCCGTGCTGCTGGCGGCTGCTGTTCTTGGAATATCGGCGGGCAGCGATGTGCGCGCTTACGCAATGTGCGGGCAGGGGCTTGACGCAACAAGCGCCCTCGCGCTGGCTCTTGAAGGACGGCGCGCCGTGGGATTTGTCGGTGCGGTGTGGACGTACCTGTTCCTTTACTGCGAATTTCAGCAGCGGGGAATAAACAATACCGTTTACCGTGGCTGCGGGAAACTGAGCATTTTCGTGGGCA
Source organism: Oscillospiraceae bacterium (assembly GCA_017537165.1). Classification (GTDB taxonomy): domain Bacteria; phylum Bacillota; class Clostridia; order Oscillospirales; family Oscillospiraceae; genus RGIG6375. The sequence goes on from JAFYLI010000068.1 coordinate 1,216, forward strand.
AGTACCTGCTGCTTTTGTTTAGCTGCGTTATCTGCTCCCTTGTGATGCAAGGCGCGTCTCTGCTGACGGCATGTGAGTGGATAAATGGTGTGCCTGCGGCGTGGCTTTTGCGCTGCATGGGCCTGCGGCTGTTGCTGGATCTTGGCACAATGACTGCGCCGCTGCTTGTGGTGATGCTGCTGCAGGGCAACATGACGGCAGGTGTGCTTTGCCTTGTCTACGGTTTGGTGCTTTATTTCAAAGCCCCCGTTAGTTATGGACTTTGGCTGCCGCAGACTGCGGAAGCTGTATCGCTTTCGGTGCTGTGGCCTATAGTGGCGCTGCCGGTAAGTGCGATATTGAGCTTTGCTGTTTGGAGCAAGGCGGAATTAAGGTAATATTCAAGGTGATAATAAGTAGCATTTTAATAATAATTTAGGAGTAGAGAACATGAAGGGCGTTCCAAGGCACTGTGTAGTTTTAGAGGAACATTCCGAGGAATGGAAAAGTGAATTTGAAATAACGCGCACTCTTTTATTAGAGATTCTTGACACAAATGTTTTGGATATTCAGCACGTTGGAAGTACTGCTATTGAAAGTATTAAGGCAAAGCCCATGCTTGATGTTGCCGTATTAGTGAAAAGTATGGATGAAGTGCTGTATGAAAAAATGAAGGCAAATGGTTATACGTACTATAATGAAGTGGCACAGGGACATCATCTTTTTATACTAAGAGACGAAAATGAACGATCGCTTCAACATGTGCACTGTTATCCTGAGACTGCGTGTAGCTCATTTGAAGAACAAGTGCGGTTCAGAGATTTTCTGCGTATTCACGTTGAATATGCGCGTGAATATGAAAAGTTGAAACTTGAGTTGTGCGAAATGTATTCGGATGACAGAGAAAGCTATACTGCCGGTAAGCGAGCATTTTTTGACAAGATTGCTGAGCTTGCGTTGAGAGAAAACAAGTGATTTTTTGTAATGAAAATTTAGGAAAACGGTGATACTATGAACAATAACATTCTTATGGAAAACACTATTGCTTTTGCGGCGAAGGTGGTGAAGCTGCGGGAGCAGCTGATGAGCGAGAAGGGCGAGAGCCTTATATCAACTAAGTTCGCCGAGTGCGCGGCCGAAATTGGCGCTAAGGTCAGCAGTGCTGCATACTCGCGCAGCCGCGAGGAGCACCTTTCTGCACACTATGAGGCATTGTCGCTGGCATCTCAGTGCGAGTACTGGATAAAACTGCTCTGCACAGCGGAGTACATTGAAAATAAGGAGCACGCCATACTGCTGGAAGATTGCATGGATGTCAAGCGCAGCATTATCGCTGCTATCAACGCTGCGCGTGAGGGCGGCCGATGAAAAAAAGCCTGTGGGCGGCGCTGTTTGCCTTGCTGCTTACGGGTTGCAGCATTCACTATGACGAAAGCAACATATCGAAGCTATATGACTCCGAACGGATAATCGGCAGCAGCCGCGACGCGATAGAGGCGAAGTACGGTGCGTTTGACCGCGAATTTATAGCCGATGATGGAAGCGATCTGGGTGCCTACTACGTAAACTATGACAATCGCGGGTTGGATCCAAGCTACATCCACGATACCTATTTTGTGGAATTTGAGAACGACGTTGCTGTTGATGCATATTTTCGAGAGACCAGTATTGGCGGATAATATTGAGGCGGGATGGAAACATCCCGCTTTGTTTTTAGATCTATGTGTTTTATGTTATTGCCTAATATACCGGCGGAGCGTCGAGGGCGACGCTCCCTACAGTGGGCGATACTACCGCAGGTTGATTGCACTGTAAAAATGCGTTGTTGCTATTGAATACGTCGGGTGTTATGATTTTTGCGTAAGGTGCCTTAACGATATTTGGGAGGTCAACCATGGAAATTGGAAATAAAATCAAACAGCTGCGGAACAAGAGTGGCATGACGCAGGAACAGCTGGCGGCAATGCTCGGGATAAGCGCACAGTCCGTGTCAAAATGGGAAACGGGTATCGCAATGCCCGATATTACCCTGCTGCCACTGCTGGCTGAATGCTTCGGCGTGAGCATAGACGAACTGTTCGACCTGACTGCGGAGCAAAAACTCAGACGTATAGCCAGCCGCATGGATACCGAGGCGGAACTCAGCGCGGAGCTTTTTGTCGAGTACCGTGAGTTTTTGGAAATGCAGTTGGAGGAACACTCTGACCGCGCGAGAATTCTTGGTTTGTTGGCACGTTTGTACCATCTAAGAATGGAGGCGGATGCGCGCCGCGTGAGCAAGTATGCCCGCGAGGCCATAAAGCTTGCGCCCGAACGTAAGGAATGTCAATGGCTGCTGCAGATGGCGGAGGGCGATGCACCCTGGGATTGGAATATTGCCAACCACTCGGGTGTGATAGATTTCTATAAGGAGGTCATCGAGGGAGACAGCGGCGAACCCAAGACACCGCTGCCTTATTACTGCCTCATAGATACCCTTATCGCCGATCACCGTACCGATGAGGCTCGTAAGTACGTGGAAAAATGCGCTGCGCTGCCCGGGCATAAGCCATTTTTGCTGGCGGTGTACGGAGCACATATTGCATTGGCGGAATATGACGAGTCTGCTGCTGACAGGCTGATGGAAGAAGCGATAGAAGCGTACAGCGGCGAGAGCGGAATGATCTTCGAAGCCGCGCAGTATTACGCAAAAAAGTGTGATTACGAAAGGGCTGTGGAGCTGTACGAGCGTTCATGGGAGATGGAAGAAAACAAAAAGCCCAGATACACCGATGCGCTGCAGGGTATGGCGAGAATTTACGCAATACTTGGCGCACGGGAAAAGGCTGCGACGGTTTATGATCGCTGGATCAGTTGCCTGCGGGACGAATGGGGCTTTGCCGAGGATGACAAGGCTGTGCTTGATACGATAATGGAGAAAAACAGTGTCCTTGGTAAGAAATGATGAATCAAATGCCCTTCGGAATGAATTTCCGAAGGGCATTTGATTCTGTCAAAGAACTATAGTCAGCAGTTGAAACGAGACAAGCCTTCCCCCTGGAGGGGAAGGTGGCATTTGCGCAAGCAAATGACGTATGAGGGGACGGCACGAAGTACCGCAAATGCAGTGATACTGCCATTTTGCCGCTTACGCGGACCCTCATCAGTCGGCTTCGCCGCCAGCTTCTCCCCAAGGGAGAAGCCATATCCTGCACAGGCATTTTGCTGTAACACGAGTATCAAACGAACTTTTTTTGACACACTGAAATGCCCTTCGGAATGAATTTCCAAGGGGTATTTTTGGTGATGTGCTATATATCACCAACCATCGCAGATCAAACTTGTAGGGACCGGTCTTGACCGTTACGAAAATGGACGCTTCGGATTTGCGGGGTAAAGCATAGATTTTTTCAAACCGAACATGTACACCTATTGTTGAATGCAGTTAAGTATGATACAGTGAAAATACAATAATATCGTAAAAGGAGCGGTCAACATGAAAAGACGAATAATAAAAATTATCAGCCTTGTTTTATGCCTGCTGCTCCTGTGCGCCTGCGGACAGACTGCGGTGGTGAGCTACGATAACGTGATACCACCTGATGAACTGCCGAAAGATATCCCTGCCAACTGGGAACTTTATGAAGGCAGTAAGCGCGATATAGTTAATGCCAGCTTTGAACTCTATAAGCTGATATTCCCCGGTGCCTACATACTTACAGGCTCGAGCATGGGCGGGAGCAAGGAAGGATATACGGTCTTCTGTTATGGCTCGGACATAGCGCGATTTGAAGCATCCGGTATACTGCCCGATGGTGTGATACTTGATTATCATCCGGAGGGGAACAGCTTTGATCCGCGCCTGACCAATGAGATACCGCGCAAACCGGAAACAAAGGTGGAGTTCGAGGACGGCGTGACCATGCGTATGGAGCGGAAAGAATATCCGCCCTATGCCGACTATATACCCTTCGTTATAGAAAGCGATACCGATAAATATTTTGATTGTGATGAAGATTTGTATAAGTATGTGGACGGGGAATGGCAGTGGTGCCCGCGTACTTACTATGCAAGGCTGGCTCTTGGCGGCCTTTATGACTACAAACTGAAAGCGGGAGAGCCGCAAACCATTAATATCAGCCTATATGCCAATAAGCTTGGCGTAGGTCTGTACCGCCTTGAGCTTCGTGGCTACGATATTGAAAAAGGCAAGGAGTATTGGGTGGAGTTTGCGGTTACCGAGGATGCCGAGCCTCTTGAGCCTTTGCCTACCAATGAAACGAGTGTAAACAGCGGCTACGCGCTGAATTTCTTCTGGCAGTGTAAGCTGCCAAAAAACTGCACGGCACTGAAAATGGCTGATCTGAGTAAGGTCAAATGGCCCGCGGAGGCATGCAGCTATTCTGTGAGCCATTCCTGGGATGGCAGGGAAAAACTGATTGCCAAAAAGCTGCTTGGAGAGGATTACAGCTACGATGCAGCAAGCGGCGAATATATAAGCGGGACAAAGGTTCTGCGCTTGTATGAGGGCGGTCTTAGCCTTGAAAACAGCGATATTGAAGTGAGAGCCGTGAAGCTGGCGCGTGAATACGCTGACTTTGATGCCAACACGGTAGCCGACAGCGGCAGCGGAAGGATGCACAGTGTGTTGGAGATAATAATGAGAGGAAGAGATTTTTCTTATTCGTGCGAGAGTCCCTCTAACGGCGTTGTGAATTTCGGACTTAAGGATGCGCTGGAGGAAAAGCGCGCGGAGCTTTCCGAGGAAGATTATAATGCAGGGTACAGCGAGTTTGAGTCGCTGCAATTTGCGCACGGACGCACTTTCGCTCTGTACTCCGGTGGTATGGTCATGCCCGATGAGTTGAAAACCCCTTGTTCCGCGGTAAGCGGCGGCGGCATAAGCGGTGCGTCTGTTTCAGCGATAGTGATAGATCATGATGTAGCGGAAATGACACTCAGCGGTGTGGGCAGTAAAGTTGAAGCCAACGACGATGCCGCGCCCGTGGTGTCGCCTTACGATGCGGCTGCGGCAGTCCTGCCTGCGCTGAAAAAAATCAAGCAAGAGTTCAGCATTGTGGGCGCGGAATACGTTTACGCATACCATGGTGAAGACACAACTACCCTGCGGCCTACGTGGCTGTTTACCGTCGAATGTAAGGACGGCAGCGAGCAGTATTTTGCCGTTGATGCTATAAGCGGAGAACTGAAATAAGAGGATGGAGCGTCGAGGGCGACGATCCCTACAATAGAACTGCTGCAATGCATCACCAAATATTCTCAACTTTCTATTATCAATTATAAAAAACTGTAACCCCCGAAAAGTGCGATACTTTTCGGGGGTCATTATCGTTATAAGCTCAGATCAAGCCTTGGGGCCTGCCTTGACAATGTTTTCGGGCATGTCGGGATACTTGGCGGAGAAGTTCTTGACGAACTCGCTTGCCAGCTTCTTGGCTGCATCTTCGTATGCTGCAGCATCCTTCCAGAGATTCTTGGGATTGAGAATCTCTTCGGGAACGTTGGGGCAGCTCTTGGGAATGTTTACGTTGAAGATGGGATCCAGCTCGTACTCGACCTCGTTGAGAGCGCCGCTGAGAGCAGCGGTAACCATGGCGCGGGTGTACTTCAGGTTCATTCTGGGAACGGTGCCTGCAGCGCCGCCGCACCAGCCGGTGTTTACGAGGAATACGTTTGCGCCGGTCTCTTCAAGCTTCTTGCCCAACATGGTTGCGTAAACGGATGCGTTCATGGGGAAGAAGGGAGCGCCGAAGAGGGTGGAGAAGGTGGTTACGGGCTCGGTGATGCCGCGCTCGGTACCTGCCAGCTTGCTGGTGTAGCCGGAAACGAAGTGGTACATAGCCATGTCGTTATCCAGCTTGGAGATGGGGGGCAGAACGCCGAATGCGTCGGCGGTGAGGAATACGATGGTCTTGGGCTGACCGCCTACGCCGGGGATAGCGGCATTGGGGATATAGTCGATGGGGTAGCCTGCGCGGGTGTTCTCAGTGAGAGAATCGTCGGCATAATCGGGAGCGCCGTTCTCGTCGATGATAACGTTCTCCAGCAGGGTACCGAACTTGATAGCTTCGTAGATCTGAGGCTCATTCTCGTGCTTGAGGTTGATGCACTTTGCGTAGCAGCCGCCCTCAATGTTGAATACGCCGTTGGGAGACCAGCCGTGCTCGTCGTCACCGATGAGCTTACGGTTGGGGTCTGCGGAAAGGGTGGTCTTACCGGTGCCGGAAAGGCCGAAGAATACGGCGCTGTCGCCCTCATCGCCGATGTTGGCGGAGCAGTGCATGGGCAGGATGCCCATCTGGGGCAGAACGTAGTTCATAACGGAGAATACGCTCTTCTTGATCTCGCCGCTGTACTGGCTGCCTGCGATAAGAACCTCGCGGGTCTCATAGTTGATGATGATGGCAGCTTCGCTGTGAACGCCGTCAACCTCGGGGATGCACTTGAAGCCGGGAGCGGCGATGATGGTATAGTCGGGCTCATAGGTCTCAAGCTCCTCGACGGTGGGACGGATGAGCAGCTGGTGGATAAAGAGGTTCTGGCTTGCCAGCTCGTTAATTATGCGGAAACGCTGGGTGTAGGCGGGATCTGCGCCTGCAAAGCCATCAAATACGAAAAGTTCCTTGCCCTGAAGATAGGCCAGCATCTTCTGCTTGATCATGCGGAACTTCTCTTCGCAGATGGGAACATTGATTTTGCCCCATGCGATAGTATCGTGAACTGCGGGGGTATCAACAATGAACTTGTCGTCAGGGCTGCGGCCGGTATACTTGCCGGTCTCAACAACGAGAGCGCCGGTGTCGGAAAGGACGCCTTCGCCGCGCTCGATTGCCTTCTTTACGAGGGCGGGAACGGGCATATTGCGGTAGACCTTGCCTTCGCCTGCAATGGCGAAATCAGCGGGAGTGAGAACTTTCATAATAGCCTCCATATATGTAAGATTTGTTTATTTCTTTCTTCTCTTCAATACATTCGGACACAGTTCAAATTATTCTACCACGGATGGAAATTTCTTTCAAGACTATATACAGACGATTGCTGACAGATACAGACTACAACTTTTGTGCAACAAGCATAAAGCGGTGAACAACCGCGTCAAGGCTGCCGCGTTCTTCCAGTAAATGCTGGGCGTTGAGCAGGCGGAGCAGGCAGGTATCTACACTGAATCCGGGGAATTCCCACTCTATTATACGCGCAAACCATACCAGCGCGCCTACGTCGTAAAATTTTATTGGACGGAAGCATTCGGCCTGCTCCAATATTTCAAATCCCGCAGTGCGGAATTTTTCCTCTGCTATGGACAGATACTGTTCGGGGAAGGGCAGAGGGGGGACAGGGTCAAGGAGCAGTTCCACCAGTGCGCGGTCGTTGTCCGCGCCAACCTGCTGGGTAATGAAAAGGCCGCCCTGCTTCAGTACGCGGTGTATTTCCCGGGGATTAAAGTCGCCGTGGCGGTCGATGACCATGTCAAAACTGCCGTCGGCAAAAGGCAGCGGGCCGTTTCCGTCAGCGGGGCGGAAGTCTATGCCCAAGGGGGAAAGGGTTTCGCGGCAAAGCTCTATATTGGGCGGGTAGTTTTCCGTGGCGGCGCAGTTGCGATGGGGATGCCCCAAGGACAGCAGAAATTCACCGCCGCCGGTGTCGATGTCCAGCAGCTTCATTTCGGGCTTGAGGCGACCCAGTATCAGCTCTCGGTAGTCCCAGGGGAAGTCGGTTTCTTCGGTGTAGCGGTTATTTATGTGAGAGAAATCCCAGCCGTGGATGTGGGCTATGGATTCCTCGGCATGCCACGCGGATATGAGGTCGGAGATTCTTATATCGCTCATGTCTGTACCTCGTTTCTGTGAATGTATGGGGTGTCTTTGCGGAACGGTCAAGAACGTTCCCTACAAGCTGTGTCTAAGTATATTACATGAATGTAGGGAGCGCCGCCCTCGGCGCTCCGCGGATATGGTCGGCAGCAGCGGTAATACGCAAAATGTAAAAACAACTGTCATTCTGAGCGCAGCGAAGAATCTCAGCAATTAAAGCTTTATTGGCAATATAATCGGTGCGGAGATGCTTCGGCGAAGCCTCAGCATGGCACCTTACACGTTATCATTACTGCGGATGATTTTGTTATTATTCGGAGCGCCGAGGGCGGCGCTCCCTACAATGGTGCCGCGACATTTCAATTTTACCATAAGCCGACATATATCGCAAATTCTTTACAAATTTCGGGAGCGGGAGTATAATGGAAAAAAGTATATTTCCGAAAAGGAGTAACAACATGGAAAACGAGAAGAAATGGCCCGTAGTTGATCCAGAGGGCTTCTGCAAATATTTTGACCGCTGCGATACATCTCTTATCGAGGAGCCGGAAACCTGCGACGTATGCAACCATTACTGCGACAAGGATAGTACCTGCCGCTGCGAAGAGAAATAATTCAATATCCTTCACCGAAGGGTGGAGGATATTTTGTTTATGGGAAGTTTATAATTTCGTGGGAAAATATTGAAATAAATTAAAAAACAGTAAAAAACTTCGCTAAGCCTATTGTTAAATCGTCCGATAGGTAATATTATATAAATAGCAACCTTTTTTTAGGAGGTAAGCCATTGAACATAAGCTGGAAAACATGTTTCCGAGTTGGAATAAGCGCGCTGTTGCTATTCCTCTGCGTAAAATACAGCGACTTTGCCGTAAGGGCAGCCAAGGCATTGCTGGCCGCGGTAATGCCCGTTATTATAGCTATGGCGATAGCCTATATCGTCAACCTGCCAATGAGCTTCTATGAGCGGCATTATTTCAAAAAGCAGCAGGGCAAAAAGTGGGTGCAGAACAGCCGCCGTCCCATTTGTTTGACCGCTGCGATAATCACCATCTGCGCTATTGTTGCGCTGGTAGTATGGCTGGTACTGCCCGAGTTGATCGAATGCGTAACCTTCATCATTTCGGAGATACCACCCTTTATGGAGAAAGTTCTTGACAGTGAAATTGCCCGCTCCCTCATGCCTATGGATGTGGAAAACGAAGTTGACAAGATAAACTGGGCTTCTCTTGTGGACTCCATAATGAGCGTTATCAAGACCGGTATCGGTAGCGCTTTCACCACGGTTATCGGCCTTGTGGGCTCCGTGTTCTCTGGCGTTTTCAATGCTATCATGTGCGCTATGCTTGCCGTATATTTCCTTATCGGCAAGGAGCGTCTTATCGGACGCATTGGCCGCATAATGCGCAGCTATATGAAGCCTAAACTGCGCAAGAGAGTAAAGTACGTGCTCATGCTGCTCAACGAGAGCTATCGCAAGTACATCGTCGGACAGTGTACCGAGGCTGTTATTCTTGGCGCGCTGTGTATGCTGGGTATGATAATCTTCCGCTTCCCCTATGCGGGTATGATCGGTGCTTTGGTGGCTTTCCTGGCCCTTATCCCCGTAGCGGGCGCATTCATCGCCGCAGGCGTGGGCGCACTGATGATCCTTACCGTATCGCCCTTGAAGGCTCTGCTGTTTGTGGTATTCTTCATTATCCTGCAGCAGTTGGAAGGCAACCTTATATTCCCCAAGGTAGTAGGTAAGTCCGTTGGCCTTTCCGCATGGCTGGTGCTTGCTGCCGTAACTGTTGGCGGCGCACTGTTGGGTATAGGCGGTATGCTTATCTCCGTGCCCATTGCATCCGTATTGTACCGTCTGCTCTATGAGGACGTAGAAAGACGCGAAAAGAAAAAAGAAGAGATAACAAGCGAATAAAGAATGCCCGCAGCTAATCGAAGCTGCGGGCTGTTTTTTATTTGAACATATCCTTCTTGGAGAAGAAGAGGGCTATTACCACGCTGATCAGAATAGACATGGCGATGATAATAAGGAATGCCCTGGGATGGCTTGCGAAGGGCATACTTCCGTTGAAAACGTTCATGCCGTAGGCACTGAATATCATGGTGGGGATGGACATTACGATGGTTACGATGGCAAGTACCTTCATAACCGTGTTCTGATTGTTGGAGATAACCGAGGAGAATGCGTCGCGGGTCTCGCTTAGGATGCCGCTGTAAATACCGGCCATTTCGATAGCCTGCTTGTTCTCAACGATTACTTCCTCCAGCAGTTCGGCGTCCTCGGGGTACTTTTTGATAAGCTCGGTGCGCAGCAGCTTTTCCAAAACCACTTCGTTGGAACGCAGAGCGGTGGTGAAGTAAACCAAGCTCTTTTCCAGTTTCAGAAGTTCGATAAGTTCGCGGTTTTGAGTGGAGCGGTGCAGCTTGTCCTCAACTTCGTCGGTCTTGCGCTCAATTATGCGCAGATACTGCAGGTATAGGGTGGCGGTGCGATAAAGAAACTGTAGGATGAAGCGGGACTTCATATA
>JAFYLI010000069.1 GCA_017537165.1 Oscillospiraceae bacterium
CTTTCCTCACCGGTGGTATCTGGTCCATGCTGGCCGGCTTCATCGGCATGAAGATAGCAACCAGCTCCAATGCAAGAACCGCTCAGGCTGCAAGCGAAGGCCTCAACAAGGGTCTTAATATCGCTTTCTCCTCCGGTGCCGTTATGGGCTTCACCGTTGTTGGTCTCGGCGTTCTCGACATCACCCTTTGGTTCTTCGGTCTGAAGTACATCGGTGGTATGGAGGAAGTTCAGCTTGCTAACGTCATGGTTATGAACGGTATGGGCGCTTCCTTCATGGCTCTGTTCGCTCGTGTTGGCGGCGGTATCTACACCAAGGCTGCTGACGTTGGCGCTGACCTCGTAGGTAAGGTCGAAGCCGGTATCCCCGAGGATGACCCCCGTAACCCCGCTACCATCGCCGATAACGTTGGTGACAACGTTGGTGACGTTGCAGGTATGGGCGCTGACCTCTATGAGTCCTATGTTGGTTCCATCCTTGCTACCTTCGCTCTTTCCGCAGCTGCAGGCTACGGTTGGGCAGGTATGCTCCTCCCCATGGCTCTTGCCGTTTGCGGTATTATCTGCTCTCTCATCGGTACCTTCTTCATTCGCACCAAGGAAAATGCTTCTCAGCTCTCTCTGCTGAAGAGCCTGCGTACCGGTACTTATCTGGCTGCAGTTCTCTCCGCAATTATTGCTATCCCCCTCTGTGCACTTATCCTTAAGGATACCGGCAATCAGTGGGGCGTATACGTATCCATCCTCTGCGGTCTTATCGGCGGCTGCGCAATCGGTTACTTCACCGAGTACTACACCTCCGATAACTACAAGCCCACTCAGAAGCTGGCTGCTGCCTCCGAGACCGGTTCTGCCACCGTTATCATCGGTGGTATCTCCCTCGGTTTGAAGTCCACCCTGTCTTCCATCCTCATCGTTGCTGCTGCCGTTCTCATCAGCTACTTTGCTTCTGGCGGCTCCATGAACATCGTTGATGGCACCGGCCTGTTCACCGCTGAGTTCAACCAGGGCCTCTACGGCATCGGCGTAGCCGCTGTTGGTATGCTCTCCACCCTTGGCATCACCCTCGCTACCGACGCTTACGGCCCCGTTGCTGACAACGCTGGCGGTATTGCTGAGATGGCTGGTCTTCCCGAAGAAGTTCGTGAGCGTACCGATGCTCTTGACTCCCTCGGTAACACCACTGCTGCTACCGGTAAGGGCTTTGCTATCGGCTCTGCTTCCCTCACCGCTCTGGCTCTCCTCGTTTCCTATGTTAACATCGTTCAGGAGAAGACCTCCGACGTTCTTAACTTCACCCTCACCAGCCCCACCGTTCTGGTTGGTATGTTCGTTGGCGCAATGCTGACCTTCGTCTTCGCAGCTTTCACCATGAGCGCTGTTCAGACTGCAGCTCAGTCCATCGTTGTTGAAGTTCGTCGTCAGTTCCGTGAGATCAAGGGCATCATGACCGGCGAGACCGATCCTGATTACTCTGCTTGCGTTGACCTCTGCACCAAGGGTGCTCTCCACGAGATGGTTATCCCCGCTCTCCTCGCTATCATCGTTCCCATCATCACCGGTGTTATCCTCGGTGCTGAAGGCGTTGTAGGTCTCCTCGGCGGCGTTTCCGTTACCGGTTTTGCAATGGCAGTATTCATGTCCAACGCAGGCGGCGCATGGGACAATGCTAAGAAGTACATCGAGCGCGGTAACCACGGCGGCAAGGGTTCTGAGTGCCACAAGGCAGCTGTTGTTGGCGATACCGTTGGCGATCCCTTCAAGGATACCTCCGGTCCCTCCCTCAACATCCTCATCAAGCTCTGCTCCACCGTTTCTATCGTTTTCTCCGGCCTCATCGTTGCCTTCAACCTGATGAAGCTCTTCTAAGAAACACATAACCAAAGAGGTAAGCAGGAACACTGCTTACCTCTTTTTCTTTTGTATTTATGAATTACATTATCATCTATCTTATCGTCATAAACATAGTTGCCTTTGTCGCAATGGTTTCGGACAAAAAGCGTGCACGCAATAAGGCTTGGCGTATTCCTGAATCGGTTCTTCTTACGCTTGCCTTTATAGGCGGCAGCCTCGGTGCTTTACTGGGCATGTTCGCCTGCAGACACAAAACCAAACACAGGAAGTTCACTATTCTCTTCCCTTTGTTTCTTCTGCTGCACATTGCTATTGCGCTGCTGCTTACCGGTATAATATAAAAAAACAGACACATCTTTCGTTTGATTTTTCGTTTGATGTGTCTGTTTTAATCTTTATAAGGGATTCAGTTCACGCACAGAGCGTTCCAGCCATTTGATTTCATGGATTTCCATGAGGGTCGGATTATGCCCCTTCTCTATTCTCAGTTTACCCGCATTATCGTAAACAGGGCCTTCAAAGGGATTGAAATTTGTATTGGTAATAAGATTTCGGAAAATATCAAGCAGCTTCCTTGCATTCTCACCAACAGCATAATCGACCGGGAAAATATCCATAACGCCCGTACTTACACCCCAGCCGAAGTGTATAGGATTACCGCCAATATTTTGGCTTTCAAGCAGCTTGGTTCGGCCCTGAATAGCATCGTTTATAACCGTATCATAGAAGGGCTCCCAATCAAAAGTTGCTGCTGCAAGGCTTTCAAGGAAATAACCGTCCTTATTTATTCTGTATATCTGGGCAAAAACTTCCTGGAATGCTTTACGCGACAAATGACTGTCCGGTGAATGGCGAACAAAAGCAATATCAGCTCCGCTTGCGCCAAACTCTTTCATTACGTGCTCATGCTCTTTCCAATCGTTAACGCCGCGCAGATTGTAATCTACTACCATTGCCTTGGGATTTACAAGTCTTGCACCAAGGGCAAAGGCATTAATATCATATCTCGAAGGATTGGAAAACGCGCTTGTGCTCATATAACCTATAACACCGGTCTGGCTCATGGCACCGGAAAGCACTCCGCAGAGGAACGTAAGGTCATACATCTTACTGAAATAGGTATTAAGATTTTTACCTTCTTTAGGAGTATCACAGTTGAGAACTATCATTTCAGGGTTCTCAAGAGCAATACGTAAACTTGCATCCGACATCAAAGGGCTTGTGGTAAAGAGTATGTCCGGAGAATCGGAAACCAATTCCGCCAACTGCTCGTAGCACTTATTTGTATCCGTAGTGGACACATCGAACATACGCTTTATTGTCAGGTTTTCCTTATATTTACTCTCAATTCTGTCTATTGCAAGGGTATGGAAGCGGGTGAAAAGATCGCTTTGGGATGTTCCCGAGAATGCAAAGGCAACTTTTATCTTTGAAGTTTTCACTCTGCCGCGCTTTATGGGAGCTATCGTATCCTTTTCCTCTACCTCCATAGTGTCGCGCTGGCGGCTGCCGGAAATTACAAGGAACTGTCCCTGGCAGTGCTTTATATTCTTCACAAGGGCGCGGGAACGTTCTTTGTAAGGAAGGCCGTAAATACGTGTGTACTCTACCAAAGCATCGCCGGTTGTCAGATTCATATCGGGCAACTTTGCGTTCTTATATGCCTCGCGGAAACTACGGTGAACCTGGTTTATAACCTCATCCACGCTATCGCTTATTTCAGGATGAGCTGCAAGATATTCTTCTACGTACTTTACAAGGCGTGTAAAGTTTCCTTTCTTTGTGAACCACAGATTATCAAAAAACATTCTGCGGTCATAATCAAGAAACTCATAGTAAATGGAGATATCCAAATTACTTTCATCACGCTCAGGAAGCAGACGAATAACGTTGGCATATACAGATGCTGCTCCAACATAATTGAGTATACTTACTCTCTTGTTGCCTTCCTGCACATAATAGCGATTGAGATATTCAAAAACCTTTATATGTTCACGAATACCTTCTCTGAGCTGGCTGGAATAAACCGCCTGCCATTTCAGCGCAAACTCGGTATCATCTCCAAGAATCGGCATGAAGTTACCCGCAAAGGAGTTACTTCTTCCTGCGGTCTTTGTTCCTACTATTTTCTTCAAAGGGATCTCGTGGTAACCGAGGTTTATTTCGCCCACGATTTCTACACCACGTAGTCTGTCATCAAGTACGGGTAGATATCCCTTTGCTTCTGTTTTTGCATTATCGGATACGAACTTTCGGCCAAGCTTTCTCGCCGCAAGATACGCAGCGCGACTTTCCTGATCTGCCATTGAAAAGACCTCCCGTTTGCAGCATTTGCTTTGATAGATTATTATATCATTATAAATTCTTTAATACAAGGTTACAATTAAAAAGTAAAAATAAATAGAGAAATTTGTATGCTTTTTGTCCGGCTTGTGGTAAAATCAGTTATAATGCCTAATTATGCCCGGGAGGCACATATGAAAAAACAGACCGAACCCGAAAAAGTTAAAAATCCCACTCGTATCTTTGCTCCACCCGATATAGGACTGAGCACAGAAGAAGTTTCCCAGCGAGTTAGTGAAGGTTATACTAACTCGATCCGTGAATCCAACACACGTTCTGTCAAGGATATAATACTTTCAAATGTTTTCACCTACTTTAATTTGGTATTTTGTCTCCTTGCTGTATGTATAATTCTCGTCGGTTCTTTCCGCGACCTCACCTTCATGCCCATCGTAATCATCAATACCGTTATAGGCATAGTGCAGGAACTTCGATCCAAAAAAGCTTTGGATAAACTCTCTCTCTTGGCAGTACCTACCGCCACGGTTATCCGTAACGGATCCGAGCAGAGCATCAGCTCTACCGAAATTGTCCTCGACGACATTGTCCTATTCTCCGCCGGCGACCAGATATCCGCCGACGCAACCATTATTGACGGCACGGTGCATGTAAATGAATCAATGCTTACCGGCGAATCGGACGAAGTACCCAAGAAAAACGGTGATCCTCTCCTTTCCGGCAGTTTTATCGTATCGGGACACTGCCGCGCACGAATTGATGCAGTAGGTGATGAGTCCTACATAGCTAAGCTCAGCCGTGAAGCAAAAAAGATGAAAAAGCAGTCCAAGTCCGAGATGATGATAAGTCTATCCCGTCTCGTGCGCGCTATCGGTATAATTATCATTCCCGTAGGCCTTCTGCTTTTCCATAACCAGCACAAAATCCTCGGTCTCGATATACAGCGAAGCGTTGTTTCTTCCGTAGCCGCGGTTGTCGGCATGATACCCGAAGGCCTTTACCTGCTCACTACTGTTGCACTCGCTGTAAGCACCATCAACCTTGCCCGCAAGAAAACGCTTGTACATGACCTCAACTGCATAGAGGCTCTTGCCCGAGTAAACGTACTCTGCGTTGACAAAACAGGTACCATAACAAAACCCTCAATGAATGTTGAGGAACTCATACTTCTCTGCCCCGACCGTTTCTCCGAAGATGATGCGGCTGCCATAATCCGCGACCATGTAGGAAATCTTCGCGACCGCAATGAAACGGGGCTCGCCCTTGAAAAACGCTTCGGAAACAGCGATTATCGGGCAGCAGAAAGCACCCTCCCCTTCAGCTCCGCTACTAAATACAGCGGCGCCATATACAATGAAGATGAAATTTATCTTCTTGGCGCACCAGATATTCTGCTGGGCACCAGATACTCTGAATACGCTGAACTTATCCAGCCTCATGCTGACAGCGGTTTGCGAGTTCTCCTTTCCGCCATGTATGACGGCGATATAGTAAATGAACCTTTCAACATCGACAAGGTCTTCCCGATCGCGCTTATTCTTCTTTCCAACGAACTGCGTGACAATGCCCGAGAAACTTTCCAATATTTTGCCAAGCAGGGTGTGGAAATAAAAGTTATATCCGGTGATAATCCCGCCACAGTTTCCAATATCGCATTGAAAGCCGGAATTAACGGAGCAGAAAAATATATTGATGCAACCACGCTTACAGATGACGTTAAACTTAGCTCCGCGGCAACTGAGTATACTGTATTCGGCCGCGTTACTCCCGAGCAGAAAAAGAAATTAGTCCTCGCTCTCAAGGCAGCAGGCAAAACCGTCGCTATGACAGGTGACGGTGTCAATGACGTGCTTGCGCTCAAATCTGCCGACTGCAGCATTGCGATGGCCTCTGGCAGCGACGCCGCATGTCAGGTATCTCAGTTGGTATTGCTTAATTCTGATTTCAGCGCCATGCCGTCTGTAGTTGGCGAAGGACGCAGGGTAATTAACAACATTGAACGCTCCGCCGCCCTCTTCCTCGTTAAGAACATATTCTCTTTCACCCTCGCAATTATCTCCATGATTGCAGTTCTCCCCTATCCCATAACATCCTCCCAGCTTTCACTGGTAAGTGTAATAACCATCGGTATCCCTTCGTTTTTCCTGGCACTGGAACCGGATTTCAAGCCTATAAGCGGACATTTCCTTTCAAATGTTCTGCTTAGAGCAATGCCCGCAGGCTTAACAGACGTATTGGTTATCCTCGGCATTATAGCTTTCAGCTTCGCCTTCGATATGCCAAGCCCCGAAATGTCCACGGTTTCCGTTATCCTGCTGAGCCTTGTAGGACTTATGATGCTCTATCGCACCTGCACTCCCTTTACCACAATACGCAAAGTGCTCTTCGTAGGAGTTATCATAATCCTCGCTTTCAGCATACTGTTCCTGAAAGGAATTTTCGCACTCTCCCCCCTCAACTACGGTGAAACACTCGTTATAGTAGTTTTCGCGCTATCTGCATTCCCGATAATGGACTTCATCAACAAGCACCTTAATTCCATAAAAGCAAGATTCCCCAAAATCAAAGAAAAGCTAAAAAAGAAAAGGATTGGATGATAAACCGTGATTAGATTTTATATCGCACTTTGGGCAGCCAAGCTCTCCCAGTTTCTTCTCAGACTTCTGGGTCGCAAGGGCACCTATTTTGCAGGCAAGCTCGCCATAAAACTCTGCCCCGATTTCATTGGCCGTATCGGTCGCCCCAAAACACTCATAGGCGTTACCGGCACAAATGGCAAGACTACTGTAAGCAATATGCTCAATGACGTATTTGCTTCCTGGGGCATAGAGCTGATGAACAACCGCTATGGCTCCAATGTTGATGCCGGCGTTGCCAGCGCCCTTATCGAAAGCGCAGGCATCTGCGGCAAGTGCAAGAAAGATATAGGTGTTTTGGAAATAGACGAACGCAGCGCAAGACTCATTTACCCCTATCTCAAACCCGATTATCTTCTTATTACAAACCTTTTCCGCGACTCTATGCGCCGCAATGCCCATCCTCAGTATATCGCGGACATACTCACAAAGCACATTCCCAAGGAAAGCAAGCTCATTCTCAATGCGGATGATCTGATTTCCTCTTCCGTTGCCCCCTCTAATGATCGTTGCTATTTCGGTATCAGCCGTCTTCCCAACGAGCCCGATGCCCGCGAGAATATCGTGCAGGATGTACGCATATGTCCCGTATGCGCTCAGCGGCTCGTATTTGATTTCCGCCGTTATAACCACATCGGCAAGGCACATTGTCCCGATTGCGGTTTCTCTTCTCCTACGCCTAATTATCTGCTTGATTCCATCGATTTTGACGGCGCAAAAATGAGGGTCAAGGAATCCGGCGAAACCAATGAGTACAAGCTTACTGCCAATGCAGTATATAACATCTATAACTCCCTCTCCGTTATTGCCCTGCTGAGAGAAATGGGCTACTCTTCCGAAAAGATTGCATCCGCATTTGATTCTTTGAAGGTCGTGCAATCCCGTTTTTGGGAAGAGGAAATCAACGGCAAACCGCTCACGGTTATTATGGCCAAGGGTCTCAACGCCGTTGCCTGCACCCGTTCTTTTGACTATGTAAGCACCGAACCCGGCACCAAGTCCGTTGTACTTATGCTGGATGACGTTTTTGACGAAAAGGAATCCTCTGAAAATATCGCATGGCTCTACGATGCCGATTTCGAATTCCTCCGTGATCCATCCATTACTCAAATAGTTACTGTAGGTGTTCGCTCGCTGGACAGCAAGGTTCGTCTGCTTATTGCAGGTGTGGACGAAAGCAAAATCGTGGCAGTTACAGACGAAAAGGAAGCAGCCTCCAAGGTTGACATCGAAGGCGCAGACAAGATCTTCCTGCTCTACGAGCTTTATCGCTACGATTCCGCAGTTGCGGTACGCAATCAAATCGCCCAGCGCATGAAGGAGGTGCTGTGATGGTAATAGAATATCTCTATCCCGAAATAGCCAACCTTTTCGGTGATTCGGCCAATTTCAAATACTTGCGTCAGTCCCTGCCCGAGGCTGAGTTCGTGGAAACAGCACTGAACGACGTGCCTGCTTTTGCGCAGCGCAAGGTAGATTTGATCTACATGGGTCCCATGAGTGAAAATCATCAGATTCTCGCCCTTACTAAGCTCAGACCTTACCGCGACAAACTGGCCGAGCTGATTGAAAACGGTACCCACTTTCTTATGACAGGCAACAGTTTTGAGATTTTCGGCCACTACATTGAAAACGACGGTCTTAAGACTGACGGCCTTGATATTCTTGATTTTCATTCCGTTACCGATATAGGACATCGCTACAACGGCTTCTTCCTCGGTGAAAGAAACGGCGTAAAGATAACCGCATTTAACAGCCGCTTCAGCCACAGCTATCCCGACGGCAATTGCAGCGGTTTCGCCAAGGTGCTGCGTGGCCATGGAATCAATAAGGAGCATGGATTCGAGGGCATTACCAAAAATAACTTCGTTGGTACCTACCTGCTCGGCCCTCTTCTTGTACTGAATCCCCTTTATACCAAGGGTCTTCTTGAAAAACTCGGTGCAAACACAAAACCAGCTTTCTTCGAAGCCTCTATGGACGCATATAAGCGCCGCCTTGATGAGTTCGAGGACAAGGAAAGGAATCTGGATTGATGGAAAAATATATCCTCTTCGATCTCGATGGCACCGTTACCGATCCCGAAACGGGCATTACCCTTTCCGTAGCTTACGCGCTCAAACACTTCGGCATCGAAGTTGAAGATGTGCGCAGCCTCAGAAAATTTATCGGCCCTCCCCTGCACGATTCGTTTATTGAGTTTTACGGCTTTTCCCGAGAAAAGGCATTTGAAGCCGTTGAAAAATACCGCGAACGCTTTGCCGAAACCGGAATCTTCGAAAACGAACCTTACGCAGGAATGCATGAACTGCTTGCAGATCTCAAAGATGCAGGATATACCCTCGCCATAGCATCCTCCAAGCCTGAGGTTTTCACCAAGCGGATTATCGAGCATTTCGGATTTTCTCCTTATTTTACCCACGTCTGTGGCAGCGAACTTAACGGAGACCGCACCAACAAAGCCGAAGTGATCACCTACGCCTTGGGAAAGCTTGGTTCTCCCGCTCCCAAGAATGTGGTAATGATCGGTGACCGCCACCATGATATAGTTGGTGCAAAGAATAATGGACTTACCTCTGTAGGTGTTCTCTACGGATTTGGCGACGAAGCGGAGCTACGTGATGCAGGCGCAGATTATATCGCCGCATCTGTCAGCGAAATCGCAAGTATAATAGCCAATATCTTCAATTAAAAATTATACCGTGCTTCTGTGTGAAGCACGGTATTTTCTTTACTCCATCTGTTTCCCGAGGAATTTGGACACGGTAGTTGCCAGTTTTGCTTCGACCTCTCCGAACTGGGTTGCATCGTCGGACGCAAGAAACATCACGCAGCCCATTACGTCCCCTTCGGAAAGAATGGGCACTGCAACGGACAGCCACACCGTATCTACTCCGTCGACTACGCTCAAACGCTTATCGCCCATCTCTTTTTGGTACATCTGTCTCCCCTCCATAATCTGCTCAAGTTCAGGGCTGATGTGACGGTCTACGAGTTCTTTGCGCTGTGCGCCGTAAACGGAAATAATGCTGTCGCGGTCAGCTACTGCGGCAATTTTTCCGGTAGTCTTATGCATGGTTTCGCATATCTGCCCTGCAAAATCAGAAAGTTCGCCCATGGGAGAATATTTTTTGAATATAACTTCCCCATCTTTTTCGGTAAAGATTTCCAGTGGATCGCCTTCGCGAATGCGGAGTGTTCTGCGAATTTCCTTGGGTATGACCACGCGGCCAAGATCGTCTATTCTGCGGACAATGCCGGTTGCTCTCATATATATCTATCTCCTTGTTTTCAAATTTCGATGTTAGTATCTGTAAAGCAAGGGGATTTATACTCACAAGAGCACACTCATTCAAATACACATATTCTTCATACCGGATGCTCATTTTTCGAATACATTGACAAGCTTATGTCAGCCTTGTATAATTAAATGTTAAAACTTTTAAGCAAACAGCATGCTGCAGCTTCATTTTTGAGGATAATTAAGCTTGAACGGAGATAATTATGATGAGGAATAGAAAGGAAAGAAAAATGTTAACCATTCCACTTGCGTGGACATTGGTTTCCCTTGCGCTTATTCCTCTTGCAATAATTATTCTAACCCACCTTATAACTCTCCAAAATTTCAGCAAAACCTTCCTTTGGTTATCCGACCACGTTGAAGCTGCGGCATTTGAATATCTTGCTCTTATTTTTGTAGCCGCTCTTATCTACGCATTCTCTCGCAGGCTTTGGGTTGCTTATGCAGTGCCCGGAGTGCTTTATATGGCACTGACGCTTATCAGTTACTACAAAAACACCATCAACGGAGAACCTCTACTTCTTCGCGATTTCACCCTCGCCTCACAGTTTTCGGAAATATTGAATTTTGCGCTTCCGCAAATCGTTTTTTCATTTCATACTGTAATTTCACTTCTTCTCTTCCTGCTTATTGGCGCAGGACTGTATATACTTAATATTCACATTAGAAAAGTTAAATATCTGCGTCCGATACTATCCGGAATATCCGCAGTATGCATTATTGTTTTTCTGTTCACTCCTCTGTTTTCAAACTGGGCAATTAATATGAGCAGTGAACTTTCTTCCGAAGAAGAACGTATCGCCGAATATGGCGCCGGTTTGGGCTTGTACTGTACTTATGTCCAAAATCAAAAAAATATTGAAATGCTCAGTTCAATACCCGTAGACGAACTTTACGAACAAATCGATTCCATCGATACAGAAAACACAGAAGGCACGGAAAAAACAGACCCTGATCCGCTTCCAAGTGTCACGCCGACGCCGGAGGTTACACAGCTTCCCCACGTTATATTCCTCATGTCCGAAAGCTTTTTTGACGTAACACAGCTGCCGCTGGTCAGCTTCTCCGAGGATCCCATTCCCGTATTCCATTCACTTGCGCACAAGCACACCTCAGGTGATTTCATATCAAATACCTACAGCGGCGGAACCGGTTACGTTGAAATGGAAGTTCTGACAGGTATATGCAGTAACCTGCTCAACGAAGCCGATACTTTGACCTCGCTCTCCCCCGATGATATTTATAATCAAATCCCTTCCATCACGGACGTTTTCCTCGACTACGGCTATAGACTCAGCTTCGTCCACTCATATAATTCCAACCTTTATAATCGCGAGGCCATATATAGCGCGTTCGGTTTTGACGATATTCTGTTTGACAAGGATTTCTCCAAGGATGCCGAAATAAGGGGTGGATATATCTCCGATATGGCTCTTTCGGAAAAGATAATCTCCTTGTACGAAGAAAACAACGGCGGCCCAACGTTTACTTTTGCAGTATCTATGGAAAATCATCAGCCATATACCGCGGACAAATTCGGCCATAATACAGAAATCGACATTAGCAGTACTGTCTTAAGCGACATCGAACTTGCGCAGCTCGGTTCGTATGTAAATGGTCTTAATGACGCAGATGCGGCATTGGGAAGATTGGTAGAATATTTTTCCGAAAAAGACGAGCCGGTTATGATAGTATTCTTTGGCGATCATCTCCCGAATCTTAAAGTGAGTGAAACAGACACTATTTACACAAAACTTGGCTATTCGAGCACGTCCGCTACCACCGATTGGAACACAGATGAGCTGTTGAGAATGCTTTCAACCAATTACGTTATATGGTCAAATTATGAAAATGACATACCTGATGACAAGTCGGAAAGCTGCAATACTTTGGGGCTTACAGTATTAAAGCGCCTTGGATTTGAGCTCAAGGGCTACTATGCGTGGCTCAATAAATTTGTTGCACCTTCAACTCTCATTTATCGGCCCAGGCTTTATGTCGATTCTCAGGGAAATGCATATTCCTCTGTCCCCCCCGAAGACAAAGCAGCTATAGATAGATACGCCCTTGCCGTATATGATATCGTTTATAACGGCAACAGCGTCTTTAAGGTTTCCCGTAATAACAAGGAGGAAGAATGAGGCGTTATTTACCGGTTTTAGCAGTTATCGCGGCGGCGTTTATTTTGGCTATAGCTGTTTTGAAAATCACCTTCCCTGCGCAAGAAAACGTAACTCCCCCAATATTTGACAACAATGCCACCACTGATCTTTCGCACGAAGAAGATTCGATACCGTATTCGGAACCTGAAGCCATTAACGATAGCCTGATTGCACATGCAGGCGGCGCTGTTTACGGCTACAAGCTGACGAATTCACTTGAAGCTTTGGATAACTCATACGCAAACGGATTCAGAATATTTGAGCTTGATTTTGAACGCACCGCCGACGATAAGTACGTCCTTCTGCACGATTGGGATTCAATGGCCGAGAGAATGTTCTTCAGGCGTGAAGTACTCAGTTACGATGAATTCCACAGCTCGCAGACCTTTGCCGAGCTCACGCTGCTCGACCTTGATATGCTTTTAGACTGGCTGCAAGCTCATGAGAATTGCTATATTGTTACTGACGCTAAATGCGGCAACGAGCTGTTTCTCCCTTATCTTTATGCGCATGCCGGTGAGCTTGCCGAAAGGTTTATCCCTCAGGCCTATTCTTTCGAAGAGTATCAAAGTGCAATAGCGCTGGGTTTTGAAAAGGTTATACTTACACTGTACAAATCCGGCTATTCCGAGGATGAGATATTCGCCTTTGCTAAAGAGAACCATCCTTACGCCATAACTATCCCAAAAGAATCGTTAACAGAAACGCTTATCACAACACTTACGGAACTCGGGATTCGTACGTATGCGCATACAGTGAACGAGCTCTATGTATATGAGGATTGGAACAGCCTTGGGCTCTACGGAATATATACAGATTATTTTCAACCAGCAAAGTGGCCGTATTAATAAGACCTATATACAAACAAAATACCCCGATAAACCTAACGGTTTATCGGGGTATCTGCTTATTCGGTTACGGCAGAGATTTCTTCTTCGCTCTGCTCTTCTTCTATTACTTCCATCATTCTCATGCCCGCCGTATCGGTTACCGGCAGTGAGAACACTATAGCGCCTGCTTTGGTTCCGGTTCCGGCTTCATCCATAATGGCGCGCATGATGGCGTTTTTCTGTTCCTTGCGGACAACGATAAATATCATTTCCTTTTCGGGAACAAGAGTAACACCCATAAATTTCTCTGCAAGGTGGCTTCCTGTGCCTCTTGCATGGATAACGGTACCGCCAGCTGCGTGTACTTTTCTGGCTGCATCCATTATAAGTTCGCTGTAACCCTGATTGGATATGGTTACGAGCAGTTCATACTTGGTATCCTTCAACGACGATTCCTCTCCTTTTTTGAATTCCTGGCCTGCAGTAAGGAAATTGAGTGCTTTCATACCGCCAATGCTGCTCAGCGGCACAAGGAAAGCTATGCCAATACCGGGAATATCGATATTCATTTTCATCCGCAGCTGACGCTTAACTTCTTTCCATTTATCAGCAGTAATGACATGGAACATTACGCTCTTTTCCGAACCGTCAAGACCGAAATAATCCAGTATTTCGCTGGCTGCGGTTCCGTTGCCAAGGGTGGTAAAGGAAACCGGCATGCCCATGTCTTCATAGAAACCGATAAACTTTCTTGCCGCTTTTCGGCTGGTTATTGTAACCATCAAGGATAATTCACTCATAGCTATAACCTCCCGCCTTAAAGCTCAATAATAGCGTCTTCGTCAATATCGGGCAGGATAAATTCACCTGCAGAACGCTTACGGTTCTTGATAAGGCTGACAAGACCAAGAATCTGTATAGTAATAAGAGGAGTCATGGCGACCATTGCCACCACGCCGAAAGCATCGGTAGTAAGATTGCCGCCCACCGCCACGCAAGCTCCTTGTGCAAGCGGCAGAAGGAACGTAGCGGTCATGGGACCCGATGCAACTCCGCCCGAGTCAAAAGCTATTGCGGTGAAAATCTTGGGCACTACGAAGCTGAGTCCCAATGCGATCGCATAGCCCGGAATAAGGAACCAAAGTATATTAATACCGGTCAGCACTCGGGTCATTGCTAGGGCAACAGATGCCGCAACACCAAGAGAAAGACAAGTTCCCATAGCCTTAGCGGATATTGCACCTTCCGTTATTTCCTCTACCTGATGGTTGAGTACGTAAACGGCAGGCTCCGCCTTTACGATAAAGTAACCGATAACGGCACCTATAGGAATAAGCAGGAATTTATACGAGGCTCCTGCCAGCACACTGCCCAAATAGGTACCTGCCGGCATAAATCCTACATTGGCTCCGGTAAGGAAGAGAACCAAACCTACATAGGTATAGATAAGGCCTATTACGATCTTACCCAGACTTCTTCCCGAAAGTCTAAGGGAAACCACCTGAAACAGGCCGAAAAATACAATTATGGGGAGAAGTGCTACCGCTATCTCTTTGATATACGAGGGCAGTTCTACCGCAAATATCTTCCAAAGCTCCACAGTATCGCTGATTTGGATATTATGGATGATTTCAGGAGTACTCTCCCCCGGCTTAAATATAAGCCCGAGAAGCAGTACCGCCAAAATAGGGCCAACGGAACAAAGCGCTACAAGGCCAAAGCTATCATCTGCTGCATTGCTGTCGTTTCGTATAGCGGCAACACCGACACCAAGGGCCATAATAAACGGAACGGTCATAGGCCCGGTAGTTACTCCGCCGGAGTCAAAAGCAATCGCTCTAAAATCAGGAGATACAAAGAATGCCAAGCCAAAAACTACTATGTAAAGAACAACCAAAAGATGCGAGAGCGCTACTCTGAGGAGCATGCGGAGCATGGCTAAAACAAGGAAGATACCCACGCCCACCGCAACAGCAATAATAAGAGTGCTGTTGGGAATGGATGGCACCAGCTCCGCAAGAACCTGCAAATCCGGTTCAGACACGGTTATTATGATACCCAGCAGCAAGCTGAGCACGATAATCAGCCATACTTTTTTACTCTGCGTCATTTTGGCGCCGACCTTCTCGCCCATTGGCGTCATGGACATTTCCGCGCCAAGGGTAAAGAACATCATTCCCACCATTACAAGCACTGCTCCCAAAAGGAAGCTGAGCAGCACACTTGGCGACACGGGCGCCACTGTAAAGCTGAGAATAATAACTATAACAATGACAGGGACAACGGCAGCCAATGCCTCTGACATCTTACTTTGCATCTTGGGATTCCAGAATTTCAACTAATCACCTCATGGACATTTTCGAAAATTCACTGTCTTATAGTATATCATAAAACCTACTGATTTCAGGGCAATATATCGGAATTTACAGAAACTTTTCCGTTTCTTTACCGGCTTTTTCACGCAGGATTTTTTACATCTTCTTGATAGTCAGTTTATAGCAGCGGTGTTTTTGGATTGATTTTAGTTGTGCGATAGTGTAAAATATACTGAATAATGCTTGCATTTCTGCCCGGAGGTGTGACCCATGAGTAAAAAGCAAACCGTCGGCCTTATCCTCACGGTTTTGGCTATAATAGCTGCTTTCCTCGTTCCTGCAAGCGGACTTTTGACTACGGCAGGTATACGAACCATCGGCTTGCTGATAGCGCTGCTTATTCTGCTGATAAGCGACGCCCTTCCGGTAATGCTCAGCTGTATGATAATCATTGCGCTGATGCCAATTATAGGCGTTACTCAAAGCTTTTCCGATGCGCTGAGCGGTTTTTCCAATCAAACGGTATTCTTCGTTCTTGCATCATTCGGAATTGCGTCTGCATTCAAAAACACACCGCTTTCACGACGCATTCTTGCAGCAATTATAAAACGTTTCGGCAAGAGCGTTGAAAGCGTGCTTTTCGCAATAATGTTCTGCGGAGGATTAATCTCTTCCCTTATTTCAAATTTGCCTACGTGCGCAATTTTCATGACCATAGGCCTTTCTTTTCTTGACACTTACGAGAATGATGCTGATAAGAAACGCTCCGGCCGCGCATTTATGATAGGCATACCCGCAGCCGTTATGGCAGGCGGTGTTATGACCCCCGCAGGCTGTTCAATAAACCTGCTGACCATCAATTTCCTCGAACAGTATACGGGCAAGACCATAGGATTTGTTCAATGGATGTGCGCCGGTGTCCCGCTTGGCCTCATTATGATTCCCGTTATTTGGTTCTTCGTTATCAAAATACATAAACCAGCCGCAATAACCTCAGATATGGTAACCGAGCTTATAAAGAAGCTTGACGTACCGCAGAAGCTCACGGCAGTGGAAATAAAGGTGCTCATAATTACTGCCGTAATGCTGGTTCTCTGGATATTGTCCTCCTGGGTAAGCGCAATAAACGTTATGGTCGTGGCTCTTGTCGGCTGCTGCATTTTCTGCCTGCCGTTCACTAAAATTCTCGATTTCAAGACCTACGTTTCCGAAATAAGCTGGACATCATATTTCCTTATGGCCACAGTGCTTTCTCTCGGCGGCGCAATGGTATCAAACGGTGTAAGCCACTGGATAAGCACGCTTATGCCCGCGCTCAGCCTTCCCGCTCCGCTCACCATATTCATCACCGCAGTTATCTGCTTCGGAGTACTGATAATCATACCGGTTTCTCCGTCTATGGTAACTATAATGGCATCTCCGCTTATAGCTTTTTCTGCCGCAGCAGGCCTCGCGCCCGAAATAATCATGCTGGTATGCGGTATTTGCGCCTGCGACTGTTTCCTGCTCCCGCTGGACACAGTGCCGCTAATGACCTACGGCACCGGTTACTATGCCATCACCGATATGGTAGAAAGTTCGCTGCCCGCAGTAATCTTGCTGTGCCTGCTTATGTCACTGTGGCTGCCGATAGTCGGAAAGATTTTCGGATATTAATTCTTTCCCGTACTTCCGAATCCGCCGCGATCCACATCGTCGAGTTCTTCCACTTCTTCGAACTCAACGGGCGGCATTTTCTCAATTATTCTAAACTGACAGATGCGATCATTTTCGCATATCTCAGTATCGCGGGTGGCCAATACGGGGTATTTCCATATATCGTTGGTGCCCGAATAGCTGTTATCCACAATGCCGACACTATTTGTCTGCAGTATTCCCCAGTTTTTAAAAGTAGAACTTCTTGGAGCAACGTGTGCCTCATAACCATCAGGCAGTTTCATTGAAACACCAAGGGAAATATAACGGTTCTCCCCTGCCTTCAGGGACACGTTCTCCGCTGCGCGAAGGTCTATCCAATCTCCGATCTGCAGGTTTTCCAGCTTCTTCAGATTCTTATTGTGATAGATTATCTTTATTTTCATAACTGCACCTCATACTTATTTCAATTTATGCCGCTTTCCGCGGTCTATCGGAGGATAAATATGGATCTTTTTGATATCAACGTAATAAAGCCGCTGCTTGCAAATCACGGCTTTCATTTTTCCAAATCCAAGGGTCAGAATTTTCTCACCGCCCGCTGGGTACCCGAGCGCATTGCCGCAGAATCCGGCATCGACGACGGCTGCGGTGTTCTTGAGGTAGGCCCCGGCATTGGCGTACTCACCTCTGAGTTAGGCAAGGCTGCGGCAAAGGTATGCGCAGTCGAGCTGGATAAGATGCTCATTCCCGTTCTTGCCGAAACACTCGGCGGCAGAGATAACATCAAGGTAATCGAAGGCGATATACTCAAAACCGATCTCCACGAGCTTGTTGCCCGCGAATTTGAAGGCCTCAGCCCCAGAGTATGCGCTAATCTCCCTTACAACATTACAACGCCCGTGCTTTCCGCACTTATAGACAGCGGCTGTTTTGAGGGCATCACTGTAATGATCCAGCGCGAGGTGGCTCACAGAATATGCTCTAAGCCCGGCACGGCCGATTACGGTGCATTCACCGTATACGCAAATTATCACACAGAGCCTAAGATACTCTTTGACGTGCCGCCCTCCTGCTTCATTCCTCAGCCTAAGGTTTATTCCTCTGTTATCACTCTCACCCCCAGAAAGGACAAGTATCCGGTAAAAAGCGAGGATATGTTCTTCAAGACCGTCAAGGCATCGTTCCTGCAGCGCAGAAAGACCCTGGTTAACGGCCTTACATCTTTCTTCGGTAACCTTAGCAAGGATGATATCATTTCCGCTATTCTCGAATGCGGATTCGATGAAAAGGTTCGCGGCGAAACTCTCAGTATCCCAGAGTTTGCTGCCCTTGCTGACAAGCTCTTCGAACTCACCAACTGAAGATATACCAAACGGGACTGCTCAGCAGTCCCGTTTTTTCTTACATTATTCTGCTGCAGGCTTCTCGATGGTCTTGGGATCCTTTGCCTTATAATCGTACAGCTCAACTCTTATGGACTCGATATAAATCTCATCTCTGGGAGCCTGATTGGCATCAACGTCCATCTTGGATATCTTCTCAAACTCATCGTAGCCATAAATTATCTTGCCGAAAGCAGCGTAATCACCGTCAAGAGTAACCTCGTTATCGACACAGATAAAGAACTGGCTGCTGGCAGTATCATAATAATCCTTGCTGTTCTTATTGCCAACATCTACTGTTCTTGCCATGGAAAGAACGCCCTTGGTATGGAGCATATCGTTCTTAACGTAACCGTTATTGGGGAACTCGCCCTCGATATAGTAACCTGCATCAACCTCTTCACTGTCAGCGGGCTTACCCATCTGAACGAGGGAATACTCAACTATTCTATGTACGGGAGAGCCGTCATAGAAACCGGAATTCGCAAGGCTGATAAAGTTATTTACAGTGTTAGGTGCCTTGTTGGGATAAAGTCTTGCAGTTACCTCGGTACCGTTACTGAAAACGATAGTGGCAAGAGGCTTACGCTCGCCCATGGTTACGCAGCCGGTAAGCATACCAACTACCATAACACACATAAGGAGCAGTGCAACGGAACGTATAACAATGGATCTTTTCACGGAAAAACCCCCACAAACGGAATTATTTTGTCATAAAATATAACTCTTAAGAATATAGCACAATTTCTTAAATAATGCAATCGCTGAAATGTGAATTTTCAATTAATATCGCCACTATGCTCACGCA
This sequence comes from Oscillospiraceae bacterium, assembly GCA_017537165.1. Lineage (GTDB taxonomy): Bacteria > Bacillota > Clostridia > Oscillospirales > Oscillospiraceae > RGIG6375. The sequence goes on from JAFYLI010000069.1 coordinate 19,227, forward strand.
AATTCAGCAATATTATGGCTGCAATGACTAACACGATACCCATGGCGCCAAAAATGCTCATCTTCTCGCGGAACACAGCAACACTGACGATACAAGCCATCACCGGTTCTACGGACGCCATAATGGATGCTCTTGATGAATTGACGGTTGTAAGACCCGCGGTATAAAGGAGATACGGTATAACAGTTACAAACAGTGCAAGTCCCAATGCAGCCGGAATTGCGGTCAACGACTTTGCAGCTATTGCCGCGCCTATCGTCGCATAATCCACGAAAGGAAGCAAACACAGCAAAGCTATAAGAAATGTGTATACGGTTATCGTAATAGACGAGTAGCCCTTATTAAGCGCAAAACGGCTGAAAATGCTGTAAAGTGCATATCCGAAACCCGAAAGCAGGCCCGTAAGCAAAGCAACACCTGAGAGTCTGTTTCCTCCGTCCAATATACCTGCCACGAGTGCACAGCCCGCAAAGGCCATAATGCAGGACGTAATTTTCTTACCATTAAGCTTTTCTTTAAACAAAACCACTGACATAAGCATAACGAATATCGGCGCGGTATAAAGCAAAACGGCAGCCACAGCGAGTGAAGCTTTTTCTATAGTTACGAAGTAGAAATAATAGAAAAACAGTATGCTCAGTATTGCTGTACCCGCAAAGCACCATATATCCTTTAGCTTTATTTTCAGCAGGCTTTTATCATAAATCAATACACCTATAAGAAGTACTGCTGCTGTAATAAGAGCGCGTATAAACACTATTTGCATGGCTTCAAGGCCAAGCTCATTAAGGCTGCGGACAAATATACCTATGGTGCCCCACATTATTCCCGCAGCAAGAATAAACAGTACGCCCTTTTGGGAGGCTTTCATTATCTTATCTCCCGAACCAGTATGTAAAGGACTCTGCGCCGCCGTTAACGAATATTTCAAGGGTCTTTGTATCCCTGAGAATATCTACCTTTTCTATCTCTTCGGTACATTCAAATGTGATGTCATTGTTTATGCAAACACTTCTGCCGCTTACACTTACCAGTTCATCCTCACCCTTCAGGAGACCTTGGACCTCTTCTACGGGATAATCCATGACCTTACCATCCTTGATATGCATTTCACGGGGAATGGTAAGCGCGCCCGCATAATCGGCACCTTCGTCAAGAGGCTTAGTCCAATCGTAAAGCCAGCCGATAATTATACGTCTTCCCTTTCCGTCAAAGAAAGTCTGAGGCGCATAAAACTGAGGGCCGCCCTCGGGAGTGCAGCGATATTCTTCGACAAAACGCTCGCCGTCAAAGCTGCCCACAACGAACTGGGTCATATGGGTCTTTATGCCCATCTTTGAGAACATAAGTACAAACTTGCCGTCAAGCTCAAAAAGATCGGGGCATTCAAGGACTGTACCGCAGGCTGCATCTTCAAAAAGAATACCTACGTAATCCCAATGCAGCAGATCATCGGAGCGGTAAAGCAGTATTCTGCCCACTCCGTCCTTGCCCGAGCCGCAAACCATATAGTAATGTCCGTTTATGAAGCTTACTTTAGGATCGCGGAAGTCAATGCTGCCATCTTCGGGATAACCGCCGATAATGGGGTTACCCTCGTATTTTTCAAAATGCAGGCCGTCCTTACTGATAGCCACAGACTGAGTCTGTCCAAGCTCCTCTGAAACAGAGGTATAGAACAGATAGAGCACTCCGTCCTTTTCCACCGCACTGCCGGAGAAACAGCCGCCGCTGTTTTCATAAGGCATATCGGGACGCAGAGCTATCTCAAGCTCCTGCCAATGAATAAGGTCATCGCTTACAGCGTGCCCC
>JAFYLI010000010.1 GCA_017537165.1 Oscillospiraceae bacterium
GAGTCCGGATAAACGCAGTTTTTTAGTCTGCGCAACAATAGTTCCGTTAGAAACTACGTATTGCTTTACCTTGCCGCACAGAGATTTGATGATATCAAGGCTGTTATCTCTGTAGACAATGGTATCGCCTAAACTGAGCTGGTAGGCTTCATTAAATTCGGGAGCAAGCGATGTATCTATTCCTTCCGATTTGAAGAAATCATGAAACCTGCCGACCAATATTTGAGATTTGGTCATCTCGCCGCGCTCGAGGCGTTCCCAATAAGCTTTGTTTATTGCGGAATATTTTTGCAGCATTTCATCGCTGCATTCACCGATATCAAAGCGGCGGAACAATGTTCTTATTGCTTCGCGCTCTGCTGCGAGAAAATCCAATAAGGTTCCGTCCACATCCCAAAGAATTGTCTTTATCATAATCACAACTCCCATATAACGATCTCGGTAGAATATTATCATACGGCAAAAGTCCTTTCAAGTTTTAAGAAAGTACTGTTGCCGATTTTTGTTGAATAGGGTATAATCGATAAAAACAAGTTTGTGAGGATTTATATGCGAATGATGAATGTTGCGGGCAGCCGCATTGTTAGATAAATAGATGCGCCAGATTGTTGCGGGAATACTCGCTCATGTTGACTCGGGAAAAACAACCCTTTCCGAGGCCCTTTTGTATCGCTCGGGTGAATTGCGTAAACTCGGCAGGGTAGACCATGGAGATGCATTTCTGGATTCCAACGCGCTTGAAAGAGAGCGCGGTATTACTATATTCTCCAAGCAGGCCCGTCTGCATTGCGGTGATATGGAAGTTACTCTGCTGGATACCCCGGGACATGTTGACTTTTCGGCCGAGATGGAACGCACGTTGCAGGTGCTCGATATGGCTATATTAGTGATAAGCGGAACCGACGGTGTGCAGAGCCATACTAAAACGCTGTGGCGGCTTCTGAAGCGATATAATGTGCCTGCATTTATTTTTATCAATAAGATGGACTTGGCGGGTGCCGATAAAGAAAAGCTGCTTGCAGAGCTGAAAAAACAGCTTGACGACGGCTGCACGGATTTCAGTGGAGAATTTGACGATGCCTTTTATGATTCTCTTGCAATGTGCGACGAGGGCATAATGGAGCAAGTGCTTGAAAATGGCACAGCAGATGCTGCCTCTATACGTTCTGCGGTAAGAGCAAGACATATTTTCCCTTGCTGGTTTGGTTCGGCGCTGCGCCTTGAGGGCGTTGACGAATTCCTTGGCGGAATTTCCGAGTATGCACCGACAAGAAAATACGGTGCGGAATTCGGAGCCAAGGTATATAAAATATCGCAGGATGATCAGGGAACGCGCCTTACACACCTTAAAATTACGGGCGGTACCCTTAATGTAAAAACATTGCTTAACGGTATAGCTGTTGATGGCAGCGAATGGTCGGAGAAAGTCAATCAGATCCGTCTTTATTCCGGCTCAAAGTATCAAATGACGGATAAAGTACCTGCGGGTACGGTTTGCGTTGTTACGGGCCTCACAAAGACCAGGCCGGGAGACGGTATCGGAGCAGAAGCTAATTCGATCAATCCCGAGCTTGAACCGTTGTTTTCTTATAACGTTCGTCTTGCCGCGGGAACAGACCTTCATTCTGCACTTTTGAATCTGCGAAAGCTTGAGGAAGAAGATCCCGCTCTGCACATAGACTGGAACGAGCAGCTGCAGGAAATTCACCTCCAACTTATGGGCGAAGTTCAACTTGAGATTTTACAGAAACTGCTTAAAGAAAGATTCGGTCTTGAGGCCGAATTTGACGGTGGAGGTATAGCCTATAAGGAAACTATCTCTGCGCCGATGGAGGGCGTAGGTCATTATGAGCCGCTTCGCCATTATGCTGAAGTACACCTTTTGCTGGAACCCGGTGAGCGAGGCAGCGGACTGCGCTTTGCTACGGATGTCAGTGAAGATGAACTGGATCGAAACTGGCAGCGCCTTATCCTTACACATCTTCTTGAAAAGACGCATATCGGTGTGCTGACGGGTTCACCTATTACCGATATGAAAATCACTTTGATAGCGGGACGAGCCCATATAAAGCACACTGAGGGCGGCGATTTTCGTCAGGCAACGTATAGAGCGGTGCGGCATGGTCTGAAGTGCGCTCAAAGCGTTTTGCTGGAGCCGTGGTATGATTTCCGCATAGAACTTCCTTCGGCTATGGTCGGCAGAGCTATGACCGATATTCAGCAAATGAACGGCAATTTTGAGCCTCCGGAAACCGACGGAAATTATTCCATTCTTACAGGTAGCGCTCCGGTTGCTGCTCTTAGAGGTTACCAGTCGGAACTTACGTCCTATAGCCGCGGTGAAGGTAAACTTTTCTGTACGTTAAGGGGCTACGAGCCGTGTCTTGATGCAGATAAAGTGATTTCTGAAATCGGATATGACAGTGATGCGGATATTGAAAACACCGCAGATTCGGTCTTTTGCAGTCACGGTGCCGGTGTAGTTGTCAAGTGGGATAGTGTGCGTGACCATATGCACATTGATACCGGCTGGGGCAAGGTACGCGTAAGCGAAACCGAAACGGAAGAAATAGATTATAAGGCCAGAGGTGCAGAGTACGGGGCTATTATCGCTGCAGATAAAGAACTTATGGCTATATTTGAGCGAACCTACGGACCCGTAAAGCGAGATCCGCGCAAAACGTTTAAGACGGCAAAAGAGCCCGTGCGTTCCGCAAGTAATTATCGCGCAAAGCCCATTCCCGAAGGCCCGGAATACCTGCTCGTTGACGGTTATAACATAATTTTTGCGTGGGACGAGCTTGAAGAGATTGCTCGTGATAGCCTTGATTCCGCACGTACCCAGCTTATTAATATACTCTGCAACTATCAGGGATTCCGTCGCTGCGAACTAATTCTCGTTTTTGATGCCTATAAGGTTAAAGGAAATCCTGGCAGCGTTGAAAAAGTGCATAATATAAACGTGGTCTATACCAAAGAGGCTGAGACGGCTGATATGTATATTGAGCGCGTAACAAACGAAATAGGGAAGAAGCACCGCGTCCGCGTTGCAACATCCGATGGCCTTGAACAGTTGATAATTATCGGCCACGGAGCGCTGCGAGTATCTGCATCTGAGTTCAAAGAAGAAGTCAAAAGAGCAGAGGAAGCTATACGCGAGTTTCTTTCATCACAAAAATAAATGGAGGGTCAATATGCTTGATAGAGAATTGCTTGAAACCAAATTGGCGGAACTGCCGCTGTTCCAGTATGAGTTTATAAAAACCGAAGAATTGCTTTTCTCGGAAAATATCAGATATATATGCAAAACCGAGTGCCCCATGTACGGCAAAACCTGGGCTTGCCCTCCCGGTGTTGGAGAGGTAAGCGAGTGTAAGGCTCGTGTTCTGGCATTTGAGGATGCGCTGTGCATCACCACGGTTACCGAGGTTAATGATATTGCTGATATTGAAGAGACCCTTGCTACCCGTGCGCCCCACGAAGCGATAACCCGTCAGGTTCGTGATCTTGTTGCTGAGCAGGGCTGTGAGACTCTCGTCCTTTCTACCGAGGCTTGCGCTCACTGCGAAGATTGTGCATATCCGGACGAGCCCTGCCGTCATCCCGAATACATGTTCCCCTGCGTTGAAAGCCATGGTATTATCGTTACAGATATTGCCGAAAAGCATGGAATTGCTTTCATGAACGGCAATATAGTTACATGGTTCTCCCTGATCCTTTTTAAATAAGAAAATTCCTGCATACCGCTAATCGGGTATGCAGGAATTTTTTGTTCAGGATAATTTAAACGCTGCTGATAAAACTATTGATGCAATACAACGATGCCATAGGCGGCAGAACGGAGAAAAAATGAAAAATAATAACCATGTTTACAGCGAACTGCCAATGGGCTTTGGTGCTGCATTGATGCGAAATTCGGCTGCAATGCAGTATTTCACCAACTTAAATGAAAGTAAACAAAAGGAAATCATTGAAGCAACTCGTTATATTGAGTCCAAGCAGGAGATGAAAAACTTCGTTTCTAATCTTGCCGGATTTCAATCAATGTAACCCTCACGGGGTGTAATACCTAAAACGGCGGCCATAGCTTTAAGCTGGCTGTCGTTTATTTTTTGCAATATGGGGAGGTGGGCGGTCATCATATAGAATTCCGCTGCTTTATCAACCGTTTCGATAAGACCGAGCGCCTCGTCGGGGGTGCTGCCGGCTCCAAATACGCCGTGATGCGCCCATACTACAACGCGGCGGTCTTTCATCTTCTCTGCTGTTGCAATACCTATTTCGTCGGTGCCGCAAGGCATCCAGGGAAGTACTGCTACGCCATCGTAGAAGAACATGATGGATTCGGTTGCCATGCCCCAAAGGGTGCGGGTGAACTCGCGTTCGTCGAGAGAATGAACGAAAGTCATTGCTACTGCGTTTGTTGCGTGGGTGTGCATTACAACTCTGTGAGCGGGATCTGTCTTAAGACGTGCTGAATGGCTGAGAAGGTGAGCGGCAAGCTCGCTGCTGGGTTTTCCGCCGTCGGCAAGGCCCCAAAGGAGTTCTGCATATCCCTCGCATATGCGGAGAAGTGCGACGTTATTTTCGGGGTCATGTTCTACGTTTTTAAGGTATTTGCCGCTACCGGTTATCATGATACATTTGCCAATCATATCGGCTGCATCAAAGGTGAAGGGGATTGTGCGCAGAACGGGCATATCCGAAAAGTCGCCATCCATAAGCATGCTGATATTGCCGCCGTTTCGTTCCGCCCAACCATGCTCGTAAAGCTGTGTTGCGGTACGTAGATATTCCTGCACAATAGGTATATTTAAAATATTCATTTCAGTTCCTCTCAGTTCTATGGATATACATTCTTGACATTTCATCCTCGCCATCGCCTTGTACCATGCAGAAAAATTCCCAACCATAGCGCTCGTAAAAAGAGGTGTGATCGGTGAGGAGATATAAAGTATCGATGCCCTTTGCTGACATATCACTGCAGATCGTTTTGAGCAAATTACCTGCTATTCCTTGGCAGCGATAAGACTCATCCACATATACTGCGCAGACATTAGGCGTCAGATCCTTTCGGCAGTGGAAATCATTTTCTATAACTCCGAGGCCGCCGATTATGCGGTCTGCATCAACGGCTACGTACCACTGCGGTACAGATTCGGCTGTAAGAGAATCCTCCATACTTTCGACGTATGCAGAGAGAGGAACTCGCCACTTTTCGGAAAACCACTTTGCAGCCGTCTGCAGAAGTTCCGGGGATTCGGAAATCTTGATTATTTGCATTTTATCACCTGAAAATTTGATATATAAATTTTATAGTTTTCGAGGAATTATTGCAAGACAATTTACCTAATAAGTGTTAAAATAAAGAAAAAGGACAAAGGAGGCTGAAAATGGCTGAGCTTTACGGCGGTATACGCTTTATCAAGGGCATAGGTGAACAGCGCGCAAAAAGCCTTGAAAAACTGGGTATATTTACGCTTTATGACCTTATATCCTATTTCCCGCGAGATTATGAAGATCGCAGCAAAACAACTGCTCTTACCAATGTTATTGATGGAGAATATTTCAGTGTTTCTGCCGTAGTCGCCACTACGCCTCAGAATCATCTTGTGCGCCGCGGCATGGAATTGCTGAAGTTTGATATAACAGATGGAACTGCTCGATGCGGTGTAACGTTTTTTAATCAGAGTTATCTTAAAAACCAACTGAAAAAAGGCGAAAACTATCGGTTTTACGGAAAATTCAGCAGATCAGGAAATTTTATAACCCTGAACAGTCCGATTTTTGAAAAAGAAGGCGTCGAGTTTGAGATGGTAGGGCGAATCATGCCCGTTTACCGACTCACCGCAGGTATATCGCAGAAGATTCTTGTCAGAGCAATACGTCAGGGTCTTGATGCTATCAGCGATGGACTTCCGGAAACTATACCCGAATCCACGCGGCGTAAGTACGGCCTTATAGATGTAGTTTCTGCCTATAATCTTATACATGACCCGAAATCAGATGAAGACATTGTGCGAGCACGCACGCGTCTGATTTTTGAGGAATTGTTTGTTCTTTCATGCGCCCTGCAAAAAAGAAAATATGCAGGTATATCAAAACCCGGATTCAGGCTGCAGCCGAGAGATCCGCAGGACTTTTATTCGAAACTGCCCTTTGAACCCACAGAGGCGCAAAAACGGGTCGTTGCGGAGGCATTTGCGGATATGAGTTCCGGCAGGGTCATGAATAGACTCGTTCAAGGTGACGTTGGCTCGGGTAAAACTGCAGTTGCGGCAGCTTGCTGTTGGCTTACGGCATGCGCGGGGCTGCAGTCGGCGTTTATGGCACCTACTGAAATTCTGGCTGAGCAGCATTATTCTACTCTGTCAAAAATGCTTGAACCGTTTGGTATGCGCTGCAGATTGCTGACGGGTCATATGACCAAGAAACAGAAAACGGAAGTATATGACTCATTGAAAACGGGAGAGACAGACGTTGTAATAGGCACACATGCGTTGCTTTCGGAAGGCGTAGAGTTCAGATATCTCGGCCTTGTTGTTGCCGATGAGCAGCACCGCTTTGGTGTTCGCCAGCGTACGGAACTGGCCATGAAGGGCGATGACCCGCATGTGCTTATTATGTCCGCTACGCCGATTCCTCGAACACTTGCGCTGATTATTTACGGTGAGCTTGACGTTTCAGTTATTGACCGGCTGCCTCCCGGCAGACAGAAGATAGATACATTTGCCGTTAAAGAGGATATGAGGGAGCGCATAAATAAATTTATTGCCCGTCTTGTGGGCGAAGGACGGCAGGTTTATATCATATGTCCCGCAATTGATGAAAATGAAATGAATAATTTTGCTGCGGTAGAAAGCTATTATAAAAAGCTCAGTGAAGACGTATTTCCCGATTTGAGGGTCGCATGCCTCCACGGCAAAATGAAAGCTGCTGACAAGGAAGAGATAATGCGAGCCTTCAAAGATGGTGAAACCGACGTTCTCGTTTCCACTACGGTCATCGAAGTCGGTGTCGACGTACCCAATGCGGCACTTATAGTAGTTGAAAATGCGGATAGATTTGGTCTGAGCCAGCTGCATCAGCTGCGTGGACGTGTCGGCAGAGGAGCGCATAAGTCCTATTGTGTGCTGTTCAATCAATCCGAAACTCCCGAGAGTGCGCAGAGGCTTAATGCACTCTGCAAGCTCAGTGACGGCTTTAAAATTTCCGAGGTAGACCTGACCTTGCGCGGCCCCGGTGACTTTTTCGGCAGCAGACAGAGCGGTTTGCCTGCAACTAAGCTTGCGGAACTAAGCTGCGATACAAATACTCTTTATGCCGCGCAGGAAGAAGCCAAGCTGCTTTTTGAGAGCGACCCGGAACTGATTAAACTTGAGAATCGTGCGTTGGCCGAAAAAATACGTAAGTTTGATGATACAATGCTGAACTGAGGGAAACACTTAGTATGTAAATATAGGAGGTGCACTATACATGTCCCCAAAATACTATGAAGCATATGATGAAAGATATAAAAAGGTTCACGAAGCAGGTATTCAGTGGTTTTGTAGTGAAAGATCTCCAATTGTTGCCGATACCATTACAAAGTATAATATTGGGCCATATATGAAGCTTCTCGAACTGGGATGTGGAGAGGGAAGAGATGCACAGGCACTGCTAAAAAGCGGATACAATTTATTGGCCACAGATATTTCACAGGAAGCAATTAATTATTGTAAAAATCTTATGCCAGATTATGCAGGGCATTTTAAAGTTCTGGATTGTGTAAATGGTTGTTTACCGGAAAAGTTTGATTTTATTTATGCTGTAGCAGTCGTTCACATGCTTGTGCTGGACGAAGACCGGAATGGATTTTATGAGTTTATTTATGATCACATTGCAAATGATGGAGTGGCCTTGATTTGTTCAATGGGAAATGGCAAAACGGAACGTAAAAGCAATATTGATACAGCTTTCGAATTGCAAGAAAGAGAATGTTTCGGAAATAAAATAATGGTTGCCGGAACGTCATGCAGAATGGTAAATAATGAAACTTTTATTGAAGAGTTAAAAGAAAACCGTTTTAATATAGTCGAAATGGGTCAGACTTGTATTCCGAATGAATTTCCTGAAATGATGTATGTGGTGGTGAAAAAAGCGAATTGATTATACCGTGCAGAATAGAGGATTGATGTATGAA
>JAFYLI010000070.1 GCA_017537165.1 Oscillospiraceae bacterium
ACCGTTGCTGCGGCAGACTGCCTTGTTCCCGGTATCGGCGAGATCATCGGCGGCAGCCAGCGTGAGGAGCGTCTTGACGTGCTCACCGCCCGCATGGCAGAGCTGGACCTCAAGGAAGAGGATTACTGGTGGTATCTCGACCTGCGCCGTTACGGCTCCTGCCGTCACGCAGGCTTCGGTCTCGGCTTCGAGCGTATGGTCATGTACCTTACCGGCGTAAGCAACATCCGTGACGTGGAACTCCATCCCCGTACCGTTGGCAACGCTGAATTCTAAGAAAACTTTGGGCTGCGGTATGATTACTGCAGCCCTTTTTACAGGTGATATTTATGATCGATATTATTGCCTTGGGCGAACTGCTCATTGATTTCACTCAAGCCGGTGTTTCGGAAAGCGGTCAGCTGCTTTTTGAACGCAATCCCGGCGGCGCGCCTGCTAACGTACTGGCGGCTGCAAGCCGACTTGGCCTTTCTGCGGCCTTTATAGGCAAGGTGGGCGAGGATATGCACGGCGAATTCCTGCGCGATACTTTGCGTGATGCGGGAATAAATACCGAGGGACTTGTAATGAGCGACGAAGCGTTTACTACGCTGGCTTTCGTTGCCCTTGGAGAGAAGGGCGAACGCAGCTTTTCTTTTGCCCGTAAGCCGGGCGCGGATACCATGCTGCATCCTGCTGAGCTGCCCGTGGAGCTTATCCGCCAAAGCCGTGTTTTCCATGTTGGATCACTGTCTCTCTGCGCGGAACCTGCACGCAGCGCTACCCTCGTTGCGCTCCACGAAGCTCGTCAGGCGGGCTGCATAATTTCCTATGATCCCAACTACCGCGCTGCCCTTTGGCAGAGCGAAGAAGAGGCCAAGAAGCAGATGCGCAGTCTGCTGCCCTATGCAAATATGGTTAAGATATCCGACGAAGAGGCGGAACTGCTCACTGATTGTGCCGAGCCTGAGGCTGCGGCTGCTGCGATCCTCCGCGAGGGCGCTGACCTTGTTGCCGTTACTCTCGGTGCAGGCGGTGCTTACATAGCCTTGCGGGACGGAAGGTGCCGCGTGGCGGGTTATAAGGTTGCTGCGGTGGATACAACGGGAGCGGGAGACGCCTTCTGGGGCGCGTTCATATTCGCTATGATCAAAAGCGGCAGAAAGCCCGATGAGCTTACAGCCGACGATGCGGTGCGCTTTGCCAAGTTTGCAAACGCTGCTGCGGCTCTCTGCGTATCGAAACGCGGAGCTATACCCGCTATGCCCACGGCGGCGGAAGTTGATAAATTTATTAAGGAATGTTGAGGAAACCATGGAAAAAACAAAGAAAAAAGGTACAATTGCCATGATAAGGCGCTTCCTGCCTTATCTGCTGCGGTACAAGAAAATGATGATTTTTGACCTTTTCTGTGCCGCGCTTACCACCTTGTGTGATATTGCATTGCCCAAAATCATGAGCCAGCTCACAAATGCCGCCACGGATCCTGCCATCATACTGACGGTGGAAGCAGTGCTTAAACTGGCGCTGCTTTATTTCGTGCTGCGTGTCATTGACGGTCTTGCCAACTATTACATGACAAGTCGCGGACACATTATGGGTGTGCATATCGAAACTGATATGCGCCGCGATGCCTTTGCCCACCTTCAGCGACTTAGCTTTACTTATTATTCCAACAATAAAGTCGGACAGATAATGGGCCGTATTACCAATGACCTTTTCGATGTTACCGAGTTTGCCCACCATTGCCCGGAAGAGTTCTTTATCGCGGGTATAAAGGCTATTGCGTCTTTCGTTATACTTTGCAATGCCAACGTAGCTTTGACTCTCATCGTCTTTGCGTTCTTGCCTGTAATGCTGGTGGTCTCCACTTATCTAAACCTGAGACTTCGCGAAAGAATCCGCGAACAGCGCCACCAGATAGGCGAATTGAATGCGGCTATCGAGGACAGCATGCTTGGCCAGCGCGTAGTAAAGGCTTTTGCGGCTGAAGAGCAGGAAAAGGCAAAGTTTGAGAAGGGCAATCAAGCCTTTAAGACCATAAAGACCAGAGGTTACTATGCCATGGGCGCCTTTAATACCAGCACCCGTCTTTTCGACGGCCTTATGTATATCGTAGTCATCGTAGCGGGCGGCCTTTTCCTTGTAAAAGGAAAAATCAGCGCAGGTGACCTGGTTGCATATATCCTTTACGTTACCACCCTTATCGCAACTATTCGCCGTATCGTTGAGTTCGCCGAGCAGTTCCAGCGCGGCGTAACCGCCATAGAGCGTTTTGCTGAGATCATGGATACTCTTGTGGATATTGCGGATATGCCCGGCGCGGAAGATATTAAAGTCACCGAGGGCGGCATTGAGTTCAAGCACGTTAGTTTTGAGTATCCCGATGACCATAATAAGGTGCTGCGAGATGTCAATCTTACCATCAAGCCCGGTGAAAATCTGGCTCTCGTCGGCCCCTCCGGCGGCGGTAAAACAACGCTCTGCAATCTTATTCCCCGTTTCTATGACCTGACCGAGGGTCGTATCCTCATCGACGGTCAGGATATAAGCACCGTAACGCTGGAAAGCCTGCGTAAGGCCATCGGCGTGGTACAGCAGGACGTATATCTTTTCAGCGGTACCGTTGCGGAAAATATAGCCTACGGTAAGCCCGAGGCTACCGAGGAAGAGATAATGGAAGCTGCCCGTTTGGCAGGCTGCGACGGCTTCGTTCGTGCCCTCAAGGATGGTTATAACACCTACGTTGGTGAGCGCGGCGTAAAGCTTTCGGGCGGACAGAAACAGCGCATCAGTATCGCGCGTCTGTTCCTTAAAAATCCTCCCATTCTGCTTCTTGACGAGGCTACCAGCGCCCTTGATAATGAAAGCGAGATACTGGTCGGACAGAGCCTTGATAAGCTGGCCAAGGGCCGCACAACTCTTACCATCGCCCACCGCCTTACCACCATCAAGAATGCCGACCGTATCCTTGTGCTGGGTAAGGAAGGCATAGAGGAAGAGGGCAACCATGAGCAGCTTCTGGAGAAGAAGGGTATCTATTACCGCCTCTGGAACGGCATGGTCAGCGGCGAAACACTGTAAATGATAGATAGAAACCGGGATACAACTCGTATCCCGGTTTTTGTGTTTGTATGGTGGCTGGGGCACGCCTCAGCCTTACGTTGGGCGTGTGGCATTGCACTTGTAGCGTAGGGCAGGGGCGTGCACCTGCCGCAAATATACGCAAATCCGATTACCGAAAATGTTGAAATGCTTCCGAATGTGTGGTAATATGCGAGTGTCGAATTCGATTAGATAGTTTGATGAGGTGAGAATATGTTTGCCGAAGAAAGACAGCGGGAAATCGCTGAAATAATAAAAACCAATGGAAAAATAACGGTTGCAGAAATCACGGAGAGATACGGAATCTCGGACGAGTCGGCGCGCAGAGATTTGCGCCAGCTGGAACAGAAAGGTCTTTGTAAGCGTACTCATGGGGGCGCGATAGTTCCGCAGCAGGTGAGCGTGCGTCCACCTGTTGACCGCAAGTTTGAGGAAATGCCCATATTTGAGAACTACAGACAGATAGCGAAGGCGGCAGCTGCCCTGATAAAAGAAAATGACATTATCTATTTGGCCGGCGGCTCTTTCGGCTATATCATGACACAAATTTTGCCGAGAGCTATGTACTATACTGTGGTTGTTAACACTGTGGATATAGCCAAGGAACTGCGTGATTTTGAAAACATTGATGTATACGTTGCGGGAGGGAAAATGCGGCGCAGCGGTTCGTTGGTGGATAGCCTTGCCAATGAGTTTGCGAGCCGTATGCATTTTGATTTGTGCTTCATAACCGGAGCAGGACTTACCGCGGATTTTGGACTGTCTAACGGTACGGACGAAACGGCAGCTTTCCAGCGCACAATAATTCGAAACAGCCGCAAAAAATACCTGCTGATGCCGGGGACGAAAATCGGCACGGATGCATTTATCAAGGTGTGCGCGGCGGAGGAATTTGATGTGATAATTACAGATTGGGAATGCGTGGAAGAGCATGCGGCTGCGTTGGAAGAAAAGGGCATTGAAGTGCTGGTAGTGGAGGAAGAAAAGTGACACGGGAGCAGCGGCTGAGAAATCTTATCCTCGACAGATATGACAGCCTGCGGCAGTTTGCCATAGAAGCCAATGTGCCCTATAGTACACTTATGACCATATTAACGCGCGGCATTGCGGGCGCGTCCTTTGACACCGTTATTCAAATATGCAAAAAGCTTGGAATAGACCCAAGCAATATGTGACGGAGCTTGCGGGCGGCCCCATAGGGCCGCCCCTACCCGTGAACGTAAAAATTTGCGTAGGGGCGACCCTGCGTGGTCGCCCATTGCGGATTTGAAAAACTAAAAGCGCCTGTTCGGTTGAACAGGCGCTTTTGCTATGTTTGCTTATTAAATTATCTTGCGTCGATGTGTACGAATTCGTATTCGCGGCTGCCGAGACCAAGCTCTGCGGCTGCTTCAACAACGTGGATGCCGTGGCGGCCTTCCATGCGCTCGATAAGCTCGGCGCGGCCCTCGTCCTCGGAGTTGTAGATAGCGTCTACGCAGGCCTGATCTACTGCTACGGGGTCGACGGAGGCGAAGATGCCGATGTCTGCCATGACGGGATCCTTGGGGTTTGCGGAGCAATCGCAGTCGGGGGAGAGCTTGTTGGCTACGTTGATGTAGACCATGTTTTCTGCGCCGTAGTGGGCGATGATGGACTGGCAAGCATCTGCCATAGACTCAAGGAAGTGATCCTGAACGGTGGAGAAAAGAGTGTCAAAGGAGTCGCCTGCGCCGGCATTGTGGATGAGAAGCTTGCCGCGGGAGGAAGCCAGACCGATGGACATGTTCTTCAGAGCACCGCCGAAGCCGCCGAATACGTGGCCCTTGAAGTGGGAGAGCACGAGCATGGAGTCATAGTTGTCGATATGGGTGCCGACTACGTTTTCTTTCAGGTGGAAACCGCCGGTTACGGGGATAGCCTTTTCGCCCTCCTCGTCCATGATGTCGCAGGGAGCGATATCGTAGAAACCGTGGTCGCGGATGGTCTGCCAGTGTACTTCGCTCATGTTGCGGCCGCCGGGGTATGCGGTGTTGCACTCGCAGATGGTGCCGTTGAGCTTGTTTACGAGACCGCTGATGAGAGCGGGCTGAAGGAAGTTGTGTCCGCCGGGCTCGCCGGTGGAGATCTTAACTGCGGTCTTGCCCTTGAGCTCAGCGCCCATGGTTTCGTAAAGGCGGATGAGACCCTCGGGGGAAATGTCGCGGGTAAAGAATACTTTTGCCATTGTATGTTACCTCCTATTAGAGTGGATTTACGATGGAATTATGCCTAATTAACCCCAGCCCTTAGCCTTGCCGCCCTTCTTGCGGGCAGTCATGATAACTACCAGCAGGATGCAGAGAACGAGAGTTACACCGGAGAGGAAGAGGTAGCGGGAGCTTACAGCCTCGCCGAAGAGAGCGGTGGTGAGGGGGGTGAAGATAACGGGGGAGAGGAAACCGCCAAGGCTGGGAGCGATGCTGGAAGAGATAGCGTTGGCGAAGGTGGAGCTGTTCTCGTTGACATAGAGGGAGATGGAGAACATGCACTGGGGCATGCACATGCTCATGGCGCTGCCGGTGAGGAATGCGCCGATGAAGATCATAACGAGGGAGTTTGCGGTGCCCAGTACGGTGAAACCGATGCAGAGGGTGAGGAAAGCGAGAGGAACCATGTAGTCTCTCAGCTTTGCGGAGAGCTTGCTGAATACCATGCCGCTGCATGCGCCGCCCAGCATCTGCACTGCGCTTATGTAGCCGGTGGTGCCTGCGGTACCGATCTTGAGCTGGTCAATAACATAAACGGAAAGGTTGGGGCCGCTTACGTTGGAACACATCATGAAGAAGAAAATGCAGAAACCGTAGAATGCTACGTTCCAGTTGAACTTGCTCTTGTCTTCGGTTGCGGCATCGGTGGAAGTCTGCTCGGCAGCAGCTTCTTCAATGCGGGCCTTTACGGGCAGATAAAGAACGCAGAGGACGATAATGGGTACGCCGAAATAGAAGGTGAGGTAGCCGCCGAACCAGATAACGTCGGCAAGCAGACCGCCGAGAATGCTCATGATGATGCCGCCGATGTTGATGAAGGAGGTCTGCTGACCGGAGATAACGCGGACTGCGTCCTCGTCAAAGCTGTCCATCATAAGGCTGGCGGTGGTGGGGATAAACAGACCGATGGCGATACCGATGAAGGCACCCCAAAGGTAGAGAGTCCAAAACTGGTTGCTGAAAAGGACTATACCGGTAGCGGCAACTACGATGCAGCCGAGACCGAAAATGATAACGTATTTCTTGGGAAGCTTGCCCTTGGCCTTTGCCACGATGATGGAGGCAAGAATAGCTGCGAAGGGAGATACCAGATTGGGTATCTGCAAAGCAGTCTGTACGGTAGCCAGTTCTCTGCCGAACTGGGACATTATCTTCGAAATTGCGGGGGATATTGCCAAAGAGGGCATCTGGAACATGGCGATAACGAGTATCGTCAGCTTCAGCATTTTCAGGTTAGTCTGATTGGTCTGAGTTTTCATACTATCGTCCTTCCGTGAGGTTTTGTGATTGCGCCAAATATTATACACCATTGCGGGTGTTATAGCAATCGCTTATTTCCGAAAGGATGTAAAAAGGGCACGAAGAATCGGTCTTCGTGCCCTTTTTGTATTAATCTTCAAGCATTTCTTCGAGGATGTCGCAGGCTGCCGTAACAAAATGGGGGCAGCGTGCTTGGATGAGCTCGGGAGCTTCGGCTGCCTGCTCGGGAACGGAAACGTCCACGCCAAGCAGCTCGCGGCAGTTGATTGCGCCGCAACGCTCTTTGAACTTTGCGATAAATTCGTTGTTCTTTGCGGTCATTATGTTCTTGGCAATGTTGTCGGGCTCGGTGAAGCCGTACTTCATGCCCAGCGCCATCAGCGCGCCGGTAACGCAGCCGCACATGCCGCCGGTTCCTGCGATGCCGCCGCCAAAGGCGGAACTTATCATCAGCGCCGTTTCTTCTTCGAGATCAAGATCATCGGCGAAGTGGGCGAGAACAGTCTGCGCGCAGTCATACCCCATGTCGAAAAGGCGGTATGCAGCAGTTTCGGGAGTCATTTTGTCGGCCATGTATTTTGCCTCCTTTTATTCTTCGTGGATTACGATCAAAAGACCGTTCTGCGCGGTGAGATCATCGAAAACTATCTCGGTGAAAAGCTCGGGGTCGAAGTTGTTGAGAGTTTCCATGGGGATGCAGTAGTGAGTTTCCTGCTCGGAGGAATATATCTCGGTGGCGACGCTGCTGTTAAGCAGTTCGGTTATATTTTCGGGAACGGGCGCTTTTATGTGGGATACGCTGTAAAAACGCTCGGTGTAGCCTCTTGCCTTATACAGCTCGTTTACATCTGTTACCGATACTGTAACACTGAACTGAGGAGCTGCGGAGGGTTCGGGGGCGGGCATTTCTTCGGGCGCTGCCTCTTCGGCGGGAGAGTTCATGGGCTCGGACTCGGGAACGTCTGCGCCTGCGGGGGCGAAGCTGTCGTCTTCTGTGCGAAGGGAGCCGCCTGCCGAAACGGTAAACGATTCTGCGGAGTCGGCCTCGGCCTTGGAGGCAAATCCAACTGCAGCGGAGTCTGCGGTGATGTGGTTTTCTGCCTCAGCGGCACTTCCGGCAACCATTGCCATGGGAGCCATGGGTGCGGCGGTGTCTCTGCTGCCGCCGTTGAATACCTGCGCGCCGAGGAGTATTACTACCAGTGCGGCGGCGAGGCCTGTGTATTTTCCGTAGCCGGAAATAAACTTCTTTATGCCGACGGGCTTTGCAGCCTCGGCCTTTATTTTTGCCATGGTGCCTTCGGTGAAGTTTGCGGGCACCTTCTCTTCTGTGGGGAAACCGTCACTGATGGCGGCGAAAGCCTTTGCGACTTTTCTGCATTCGGGGCAAAATTCCAGATGTATTTCAAGCTCGGAGCGGTCGGCATCGCTGATTTCGCCGTCTATAAGCTCGCTGATGAGGCCTATATATTTTTCACAGTTTTCCATAGCCGATCACTCTCCTTCCTTATGGTTGATTCGTTTCGTATGTATGACGCTCATTTAGCGGGAAAAGTTCCGTTTTCTTTTAAAATTTTTGCAAGTCTTGCGCGGGCGCGGAACAAGCGGGATTTTACGGTTCCCGGCTCCAGCTTGAGCGCGTCGGAAATTTCCGCGTAGCTCATGCCGCTGAGTTCGCGCAGCAGCAAAATGGAACGCTGATCATCGGGAAGAAGCGTAAGGGCATCGTTGATAGCACCCTGCAGTTCCTTGCGTTCCAGCTCGTTTTCGGGATCGTAGCGGGTATCGGGTAATTCGAGTTCTTTCAGCTCGCTGTCATCGTCGAGATAGACGATGGATGCAGCGCGCCGTTTTTTGTTCTTGCGCATAAAGTCGAGGCACATATTTGCCGTTATGCGGTAGAGCCACGAACTGAAGCTGCTGTCGCCCTTGAAATCTTTCAAAGAGCGGTAAGCCTTCAAAAAAGCTTCCTGAGAAACGTCAAAAGCGTCCTCGGGATTTGACAGCATTTTCAGCGCGATATTATAAACAAAGTTTTGATTGGCGGTAACCAAAGGCTCAAAAGCATCTGCATCACCGCTGAGTACTTTGGCGATAATCGCAGATTCTTCTTCTCTTGTCACGTTCTCACCTCCGGGTCGTGGGCCTTTTGCGGCGCTTACTTGAGTTCCTCTTTGATGCCGCGAGTGATGCGGTAAATGTCGTCCATGGTTTCGATTTTTGCGATTTGAGCCTTGAAATAAGAGGCGTAGGGTACACCTCGCAGGTACCAGCTGTAATGCTTGCGTGCCTCAAGGCAGGTTACGTGCTCGCCCTTCATGGCGGCGGATACTTCGAATTGGTGCACTGCGGTGTCGCAGCGATGGGAGAGCGGGGGCAGACCGGGGATGAACTCGCCCTTTATGGCGGCAAGACCGCGGGAGAATATCCAGGGGTTGCCCATGCTGCCGCGGCCAACCATGGCGAGGTCGGCTCCGGTCACGCGGAGAATGCGCTCCGCGTCGGTGGGCTCGAAAATGTCGCCGTTGGCAATGACGGGGATATTCACCGCTTTTTTTACTGCGGTGATGATGTTCCAGTCGGCGTTGCCGGCGTAAAGCTGGCTGCGGGTGCGGCCGTGAACGGCAACTGCTGCAGCGCCGTTTTCTTCGGCTATCTGCGCCAACTCTACGGCGTTTACGTTGCCGTTATCCCAACCCTTGCGTATTTTTACGGTAACGGGAACGGGGGAGGCATCTGCCACGGCGCGGATGATCTGTCCCGCCAGCTCGGGGTTACGCATAAGGGCGCAGCCGTCACCGTTGCGGACTATCTTGCCTGTGGGGCAGCCCATGTTGATGTCGATTATTTCGCAGCCGCAGATGCTGTGGGCCTTTACGGCTGCCTCGGCCATGGTTTCGGGCTCGCTGCCAAAAATCTGGGCGGCGAGGGGATATTCATCGGGGCCGCGATAGAGCAGGGTCTTGCTCTTTGCGTCCTGATATACCAGCGCTTTTGCGCTGACCATTTCGGTGTAGGTCAGTGCTGCACCCAGCTCGCGGCATACCGCGCGGAAGCCACCGTCGGTAACGCCTGCCATGGGGGCGAGTATGAGTTTGTCTTTAATTTCTACGTTTCCTATTTTCACCATGTCAAATCAAGTCCTACGGGACAGTGGTCGGAGCCGAGTATCTCGCTGCAGATGTATGCCTTGGAGATGTTGTCTCTGAGCCTGTCCGAAACAATAAAATAGTCTATACGCCAACCTGCGTTTCTTGCGCGGGCGGCGCTGCGGAAACTCCACCAGGAGTATGCACCCGTAAGGTCGGGGTATAGCCAACGGAAAGAGTCGGTAAAGCCGCTTGAAAGCAGCTCTGTCATAGCGCCGCGCTCCTCGTCGGAGAAGCCTGCGCTGAAATGATTGGTCTTGGGGTTTTTGAGGTCTATCTCCTCGTGGGCAACGTTCAGGTCGCCGCAGAGAATAACGGGCTTTTGGGCATCCAGCTTCATGAGATAGAGTCGCAGATCCCGCTCCCAATCAAGGCGGTAATCAAGACGCTTTAAGCCGTCCTGAGAATTGGGCGTGTAGCAGGTTACGAGATAGAAATCCTCGTATTCGAGGGTGATGGTACGTCCCTCGCAGTCGTACTTGTGGTCGCCGATGCCGTTTACAACGCTGATAGGCTTGTGCTTTGCAAAAATCGCGGTGCCCGAGTAGCCTTTCTTTTCGGCGGAGAACCAATACTGCTCGTAGCCGGGGGTATCAAGGGATATTTGCTCCGGCTGGAGCTTGGTTTCCTGCAGACATACGAAGTCGGCGTCGATGCCGTTGAAGAAGTCCATGAAACCTTTCTGTACGCAGGCTCGCAGTCCGTTTACGTTCCAGGAGATAAATCTCATCAGGCTTCCTCCGCCTTCTTTGCCACGCAGCGGTTGATGGGTACGCCTTCGGAATGGAACTTTGCCTCATAGTCGGTCATTATGCCCACGGGGCCGTTCTCGTGGAGGTTACCGGTGACTTCACTGAGCTGCCAGCCGCATTCGGTGAACTGCTCAAGGGAATACTCGAAGAGGGGGCGGTTATCGGTTTTGAAGTGTATTTCGCCGCCGGGTTTGAGAGCCTTCTTGTAAAGCTCAAGGAAGCCGGGGGCGGTAAGGCGGCGCTTGGCATGCTTCTTACCGGGCCAGGGATCGCAGAAATTGATGTAAATGCGGTCGAGCTCGCCGTCGGCAAAAATTTCGTTTATCTTCGCTGCATCCATATCGATGAAGCGCACGTTGGTGAGTTCGGCTGCAACTGCCTTCTCCATAGCCATGATCATGGCGTCGGGCACCTTCTCGACTGCGACGAGGAATGCGTTGGGGATGGCCGCTGCGGTGCCTGAGGTGAAGCTACCCTTGCCGCAGCCCAGCTCTACGTGAAGAGCCTCATATCCGGGGAAGGTTTCGCGCCACTTGCCGCAGAGTTCCTCGGGGGTTTTTATAAGCACTCCCGAAGCCTTTTCCATACGCTGGGGGAGGTTCTTTTTCTTTCTCATTCTCATGGAATATCAGTTCCTTTCTGTGTCGGTTTTGGGTGAACCGAAAAATACTCCAGTGTGATAATAGCACAATAATTTGGAATTTTCCACAGAATTTTTCCGATGCTGTTATCTGCTGCAAAAATGTGGGTTTTAAGGGGCTAAAAAGGCGCAAAAATTGATACAAAAAATTACAAATTGCTATTGCAATTATGGGAAATTATATTATAATTAAGCTAAAGTGGTGCGAAATGTCACGAAGTGTCACAAAATGGTGAATGAAAGGCGGTGAAGGACCAATGACAGGCAAGTTTGAGCACAATATTGATGCCAAGGGGCGAGTCATCGTTCCTTCCACCCTTAGAGAGGAACTCGGCGAAGTTTGCTACGTTACTCTTTCCATAGATTCCTGCCTTTCCGTGTACTCCGAGAAAGCTTGGGATGCCTTCCGCGCCAAGGTGGACAGCCTTCCTGCGGCAGAGTCCCGCAAGATGCGCGTGGTCTTCGCCAATACTGCCCGCTGTGAGCTTGACGTGCAGGGACGTATCCTCGTTCCCCAGAAACTCAGAGAATTTGTGGGCATAAGCAAAAGAGTTATGATAATCGGCTTTTCCAACCATGCCGAGATTTGGGATATCGATAAATACAATGCTGTTGAGGAAGAGGAACTCAGCCTTGAGAACATTGCTGAAGCATGGAAGGAACTTGGAATATGAGCGGAGAATTCAATCACGTTTCCGTTCTCCTTTGGGAGTGCATAGATGCCCTTGACATAAAGCCCGACGGCATATATGTGGACGGCACTCTCGGAGCAGGCGGCCATTCGTATGAGATAGCGAAGAAACTTACTGCAGGCGGCAGACTTATCTCTATCGACAGAGATATGAACGCCATTGAGCATGCAAGCCGACGCCTTGCCGAGTTTGCCGACAGAGTTACTTTCGTAAACAGCAACTTTGATGATATTGCCAATATCCTCGATGAGCTGGGCATAGAGAAAGTTGACGGTATGCTTTTTGACTTGGGTGTATCTTCTCCTCAGCTGGACGATGCGGCCCGCGGCTTCTCCTATATGGAGGATGCTCCTCTTGACATGAGAATGGACAAGTCCGCTCCCCTTACCGCTTATCAGGTGGTAAATGAATGGGACGAGGGCGAACTGAAAAGAATACTCTATGAATACGGCGAGGAGAGATACTCTCCCCGAATCGCAGCGCAGATAGTAAAGCGCAGAAGCGTCAAACCTATAGAAACTACGCTGGAGCTGGTAGACGTCATCAAATCTGCCATGCCCGCAGCGGCGCTCAGAGAAAAGCAGCATCCCGCTAAACGCAGTTTTCAGGCTGTGCGCATATCCGTAAACGATGAACTCGGCAGCATAGAACGCATGCTGGCCGATGCACCCGAGCGCCTCAATGAAGGCGGCCGTCTGGCGATAATCAGTTTCCAGTCCCTCGAGGACAGACTGGTGAAAAACGCAATCCGCAAAAGGGAAAAAGGCTGCACCTGCCCACCCGAATTTCCCGTATGCGTCTGCGGCTTCGTTCAGACCATGAAGCCGGTTGGCAAGCCCATCACGGCAAGCAATGAAGAACTGGAACGCAATCCCAGAGCCCGCAGCGCAAGACTGAGAGTGGCAGAAAGGGTATAGGATAAAGCCTTTTAAGGTTGAAGGAGCTTAGATGGACGTTAGATATAACGACGAAATATATTTCGGCAGCAGACCCATTTTCGGCTCGGCTGCGCCTCAGCTGGATGTTCCCGCACCGGAAGTCCGGGAGCGCCCCCAAGAAAAAGTCAGCATACGCACCAATACCAAGGCTGCACCCAAGCAGGGTATCTCTCTGTTTGCCGTTGCAGGCTGGGCTTGTGCCATTGTGCTTGCCGTTTCTCTGCTTACGTCCTATATAGAACTCAACATTATTGCTAACGAGAGCTACGAACTCAAAGAAACTCTTGAGGCGCTGCAGGTTGAGGAAACAAAGCTCAAGATAGAATACGAAAGCACTTTCCGCCTTGATGAAGTGGAAGAGTACGCCACCAATATGCTTGGCATGGTAAGAGCGGACAGAGATCAAATAAAGTATCTCTCCAACAACACTGTGGACAAAGCTGTTGTGGTTGCAAACAACAATGTGGAAACCGGATTTTCTGCCAGGATGAAGAGCCTTTTCACCACTATTGCAGAATATTTCAAATAATCGCCCTGTATAATGGTAAAGGCAGCAGGAGGGCCGGGCGGATGAAGAAGAAAAACAATATTATAAAAATGGAAGTGCCCAACAAGGGCATGGTTGGCCGAACACTGTCTTTAATGGTGGTGTTCGGCATAGTTGCCTTTATAGTTCTCATTCTGCAGCTCTATAAGGTGCAGATAGTTGACCATGAACTCTATGAAAGCAACGCCGTGGAGCAGCAGGTAAGGGATACAACCGTTGCCGCAAACCGCGGAGCAATATATGATCGCAACATGAATACACTGGCTATGAGCGCCACTGTAAGCACTGTTTACGTAAGCCCCGCAGAGCTTATCCTCTACGAAGAGGAAGACATGCGCGTTATGATTTCCAGCCGCCTTTCGGAGATCCTCGGCGTGGATTATGACACCATCGAGGCTAAGTGGCTGGACACCAAGTCCTGGTATAAGACCGTGGCTGTAAAGATCGAATCCGAGCTGGCCGATCAGGTGCGTGACTTCAAAAATGAGTATAACCTGAAGAGTGTACATATCGTGCCCGATACCAAGCGCTATTATCCCAACGGCAGCCTTGCATCTCAGATCATCGGTTTCGTTGGTGTGGATAATACCGGCCTTGAAGGTATTGAGGCTGTGTATGACCGCTACCTGCAGGGCACCAACGGCAGAATAGTCCGCGTCGCCAATGAAAAAGGCGTGGATCTGCCTTATTCCGGCTATGAAAACTATTACGATGCCTCCGACGGTAACAGCCTCGTTCTCACCGTTGACGACCGTATTCAGCATTATCTTGAGAAGAATCTTGCTCAGGCCATTCAGGACTATCAGGTTCAGGACGGCGCTATGGGCATAGTAATGGACGTAAAGACCGGCGCCATCCTTGGCATGACCACTTTGCCCAATTACGATCTGAATAATTATCTGGAAGTAAACGAAGAAACTCTCGCCAAGCTTCAGGCACAGGGCCTCAGCGAAAGCGAATATAACGATGCTGTTTATAACGCCCTGCTGAAGCAGTGGCGAAACCGCATAATCTCCGACTCTTACGAGCCGGGTTCCACCTTCAAGATCATTACCCTTGCCATGGGCCTTGAAGAGGGAGTAATAAGCGAAAACGATTATTTTGACTGCAGCGGCAGCATTAGAGTAAAGGGCCGTGTAGAGCCCATACACTGCTGGAACCGTGACGGTCACGGACAGCAGACCCTTGCGGAAGCTGCACAGCATTCCTGCAACCCTGCCTTTGTAAATATCGGTCTCGAGGTTGGCGCGGAGACTTTCTACGATTACGTAGAAGCTTTCGGCTTCCGCAACCATACGGGAGTAGACCTTTACGGTGAAGGCGACAGTATCTGGTGGAGCGACGATGTTTTCGAAGATCGCACCAACCATTCTCAGCTGGCTGCTGCAAGCTTCGGCCAGACCTTTACCATCACTCCTTTGCAGCTTATCACCGCAGTATCCGCGGTTGCTAACGGCGGCTACCTCATGGAGCCTTACGTTGTAAGCAAGGTTCTTGATTCCGATGGCAACGTTGTTGAAAACCACGAGCCTACAGTTGTGCGCCAGGTAATAAGCGAGGAAACCTCCGAGCGTGCCTGCGCAATCCTTGAAACCGTTGTCGGCAGTCCCGGTGGTACCGGTAAGAACGCTTACGTTGCGGGTTACCGTGTTGCAGGCAAGACCGGTACTTCCACCGATACCATCACCGAGGCGGAAACCGGCAGAAAGGAATATATGGTTTCTTTCGTTGGTTTTGCTCCCGCAGACGATCCCGAGATAGCGGTTCTCGTTATTCTCGATAATCCCAGCAATGAATCCGGCATATACCCCAGCGGCGGTGTTATGGCCGCTCCCGTTGTAGGCAACATCATGTATGACGTTCTGCCTTATCTTGGCGTAGAACCCGATCTCGGTATCGATGGCGAAAGCGGCGTATACGAGGTCAAGGTTCCCAACGTAAAGAGCTACAGCGTAAGCGAAGCAAGAGCAACCATGGAGGAACTGGGCTTCAAGGTGAAGATAGTCGGCAGCGGCACGGAGGTTACGGATCAGGCTCCGATGGCAAACGTGTCCATTGCTCCCAATTCCACTGTAATACTCTATGCGGGCGAGGCTAAACCCGATAAGACTGTAAGAGTGGAAACACTTAACGGTATGAGCTATCGCCAGGCAAAGGCGGTTCTTGAGCAGGACGGCTTGTTTATCCGAAGCATGGGTGTGCCTCCCTCTGATTCGCTCACCATCGTTGTTGCCAGCCAGAGCATCTCGCCTAACAGTGAGGTCGCTTACGGCACAGTTGTTCAGGTTACACTGATAGATAATGACTCGTCCATCATGGAGGGTGCAGGCTGATTACCGAAACCCTTGTTTAGAGGACTAAATTCAGTTAAAAGTAGGTTTGAGTATGAAACTTACCGAGCTTCTTAAAGACATAGAGATAATTGAAACCAACGCAGATTTGTCCGCAGACGTAACGGACGTATGCTGCGACTCCCGAAAGGCGGTAGAAGGCTGTCTGTTCGTGGCCGTTGAGGGTTACGAAACCGACGGACATAAATTCATTCCATCTGCTCTCGATAAGGGCGCTGCTGCGATCCTCTGCAGAGTGAAACCCGAGAGGGAATGCGCCTATATCCTTTGCGGGGACAACCGCAAGGCGCTGGCTGTTGTGTCGGCTGCCTTTTTCGGCAAGCCTGCCGACAAAATGGCGATGATAGGCGTAACGGGTACCAATGGCAAGACCACTACCACCAATCTTGTCAAGGAAATGTATGAAGAGCTTTCGGGCAACAGCACGGGACTTATAGGTACCAATCGCAATATGATAGGCTCCCTTGCGATAGATACCGAGCGCACCACCCCCGAATCCCGCGATCTGCAGGAACTTTTCGCCCAAATGGCGGAGGCAGGCTGCGCTGCGGCAATAATGGAGGTTTCTTCCCATTCCCTTTATCTTGACAGAGTAGCGGGAATAAAGTACCGTGTGGGTGCATTCACCAATCTTACGCAGGATCATCTGGATTTCCACGAAACTATGGAAAACTACTGCGATGCCAAGGCTATACTGTTCCGAAACTGCGAAGTGGGTGTTGTGAATGCCGACGATGAATGGACTGCTCGACTGACAAAGAATGCAGACTGCCGAATCATCAGCTATTCCGCAAAGGAAAACGGCGGTGAGCTTTACGCATCCGACATATGCTATTTCCCCGACAGAGTCAGCTTTACTGCCAATTACGGCGGAGAGAGCGTAGCTGCTGTAATAAATATCCCGGGCAAATTTTCCGTATATAACGCTCTTGCCGCTATGGGATGTATCCTTGCTCTCGGCTATGGACTGAGCGAGACCGCACAAGCTTTGGCCAAGTGCCACGGAGTGCAGGGCAGAGTTGAAGTTGTGCCCACGGGTCGTGACTTCACCATTCTTATAGACTACGCCCATACACCCGACGGAATAGAGAATGTTCTGCGCGCCGTAAAGGAAACGGCAACCGGCCGCGTAGGTATACTCTTCGGCTGCGGCGGTGACCGCGACAGAACCAAGCGGCCTAAGATGGGCGCCATCAGCGCCGCGCTGGCCGATTACATGATAGTTACCTCCGATAATCCCAGAACGGAGGAACCCGAGGCCATTATTGCGGACATTATGGAGGGCATAAAGGGCAGCGATACGCCTTGCTCGGTCATAACGGACAGACGCGAGGCCATAAAATACGCCATAGAGCACGCCGAAAAGGACGATACAATCATCCTTGCGGGTAAGGGCCACGAGACTTATCAGATAGTGGGAAAAACCAAATACCACATGGATGAGAGAGAAATCGTAGCCGAAGTGCTGGCACAAATCTGAAAATTGGGGTTATACAAATGACTGCAGATATTATCATATCCTTTGCGATATCTTTCGTAATAACGGTGGCGCTGGGTTTCGTGCTTATTCCCATGCTCCGCAGCCTTAAGGCTGGCCAGAGCATCAAGCGCGACGGCCCTATATGGCACATCAGCAAAGAAGGCACACCCACCATGGGCGGTTTTATGTTTATCATTGCAATGCTGGTGGTTAGTGTTGTTTTTGCGCTGCGTTACAAAGAAAAGGGCGGCGCAGTGCTGGCAGCCATGTTCGTATTTGCACTGGTATACGGAATCATAGGCTTCATTGATGACTTTACGAAGATCCGACATAAGGGTAATCAGGGGCTTACCGCTTTGCAGAAGTTCCTGCTTCAGCTGGTAGTTGCTGTGGCTTTCGTGCTGCTGCTCAGATATCTCGGCTACCTGACCCCCAATCTGTATATCCCCTTTGTGAATGTAACTATTCCTCTGCCCGAGGTGGTATACCTTATTTTTGCCGCTTTCGTTATCGTTGGTTGCGTTAACTCCGTCAACCTCACCGACGGTGTAGACGGTCTTGTAAGCGGCGTAAGCATCCCCGTGGCTCTGTTCTTTATTGCAGCTGCTTGGATGTGGGGCATGGAAGTTCAGGGTATCTTTGCGGCCTCTCTGCTGGGTGGCCTGGCAGGTTTCCTTGTTTTCAACTTTAACCCCGCAAAGGTGTTCATGGGCGATACCGGCTCGCTGTTCCTCGGCGGCGCGGTCTGCGGCATGGCCTTTGCGCTGGATATGCCCCTTATACTGGTGCCTCTGGGTATTGTATACATAGCTGAGACTCTTTCCGATATCATTCAGGTAATATATTTCAAGGCAACCCACGGCAAACGCTTTTTCAAGATGGCGCCTCTGCACCATCATTTTGAGAAGTGCGGTTGGAGCGAGAAGAAGGTTTTCGCGGTGTTCAGCACCGTTTCCCTTGTTTTCGCAATTATCTCCATGCTTGGAGTTATCAACCGCTACGGCTTCTGATAAAAACCGGACGACAGCGAATGAACAGGCCGCTGTCGGACTATGAAAGGAGGGCAAGGCATGGCTCCGGATTTTGATTTTCCCAAACGTTTTGGTAAAGAGAACGAGACGGTGGAAGAACCGCAGGTAAGAGAGCTTCGCGATTACAGCGAGTCCCGCTTTATTAACCGCGGTCGTATAGATCTTCCGTTCCTTGTGCTGACAGTACTTATTCTTACGGTTGGCGTTATCACTGTTTTCTCGGCCAGCTTTGCCCGATCTTACTACGAAACGGGTAACGCAGCAGGCGTTTTCCTGCGTCAGCTTTTCTTCGCCGTTGCAGGTATTGTGCTGATGATGTTTGCGTCCCGCGTAAAGCCTAAGACTATACGTAAATATTCTAAGCTGCTGATGATAGTTTCCGTCGGTCTGCTGTTCCTGGTTCTTGTAATCGGTATCATAGGCGGTGGCTCCAGAAGATGGATAAACCTCGGTTTCACTACATTCCAGCCTTCCGAAATCACCAAGCTGGCGATAATTTTGTATTTCGCCTCCATGGCCTGCAGATATAAGGACCAGATGAAGACCTTCCGTTACGGCATCATTCCGTTTGGCTTTTGGCTGGGCGTAGTAGTAGTTCTGTTGGGTCTCGAGCCTCACTTCTCTGCTATCATAATTATCTGTCTTGTTGGCGGCCTAATGATGTATGCAGGCGGCGCCAATATAAAGTACCTCGTACTTATCGTACTTGTTGGCGGCGCATTGCTGCTTCTCGTGCTGCTCACGGGAGGCTACACCTCTGAGCGTATTACCGCATGGCGCGATCCCATGGCAGAAAAGCTTGGCGACGGCTGGCAGATCGTCCAGTCACTCTATGCCGTCGGTTCGGGCGGACTGCTCGGCCTTGGTCTCGGTCAGAGTATACAGAAACATATGTATCTCCCCGAGGAACATAACGACTATATCTTTGCCATCTACTGCGAAGAAATGGGCTTTGTGGGCGCTTCGCTCATACTCATCCTCTTTGCTCTGCTCATAATCCGCGGTTATTGGCTGGCAATGCGTTCGAGGGACAGATACAGTTCCCTTATAGTTACGGGCATTATGACCCTGCTGGCTATTCAGGTATTCCTGAACGTAGCCGTTGTTACCAACCTTATCCCCAGTACCGGTATCTCGCTGCCTTTCTTCAGTTACGGAGGTACGGCGCTATTGATGCAGATGGCGGAAATGGGAATTGTGTTGGGCGTTTCGAGAAATATTGATGACAAGTGAGGTGGCGGGCTTGAAATTCATGTTTGCCTGCGGCGGTACCGCCGGCCATATATACCCGGCGATATCCGTAGCAGACCGCTTGAGAGAAAAGTATCCCGACGCGGAATTCCTTTTTGTTGGTGTTGAAGGCAACATGGAAACGGAGCTGGTACCCCGCGAAGGCTATCCCATAAAAACTCTCGTGGTTTCGGGTTTGCGCCGCAGCATGAAGCCTGCCAACATTCTGTATAATATCCGCAGCCTTTACCGCACTGAATGCGCGGCTATGAAGGCAAAGAAAATAATAAAAGAGTTTGGCCCCGATGCGGTTTTGGGTACGGGCGGATATGTATGCTATCCTGTTATCCGCGCAGCCCGCGCCCTTGGTGTGCCGACCCTTATCCATGAATCCAATGCTTACCCCGGCCTTACCACAAAGATGCTGGAAAAATACGCCGACAGAATAATGGTGGGTTTCGAGGAAAGCAGAAGCTACTATAAGCAGCCCGAAAAGATTTTCGTTACAGGAACTCCCGTGCGCGGTGGCTTTATAAGTATGAGCAAGGCTGAAGCCAAACGTGAACTGGGCTATACCGACGAAAAGCCGCTGGTGCTTTCTTTCTGGGGTTCTTTGGGAGCCTCGCGCATGAACGAATACACGGCAGAGATAATTGCCATGAATGAAAAGGAAGGAGCCTTCCGTCATATCCACGCCACGGGCGGCGGAGATGAAGGTGCAGCTCGCATGGCAGAGCTTCTGAAGAAAGCGGGAGTAGGCGAACTGAAGCACACTGAGGTGCGCCCGTTCATCTACAATATGCCGATTTTGATGGCTGCTGCTGACGTGGTAATGTGCCGCTCGGGTGCGTCGACTATTGCGGAACTTACCGCTACGGGTACACCTACTCTTCAGGTGCCCTCCAAAAACGTAACGGCAAACCATCAGGAAAAAAATGCCCGCGTGCTGGAAAAGCAGGGTGGTGCCATAGTTATCACTGAGGCGGAGTGCTCTGCGGAGAAGATATACTCCGAACTCTGCCGCTGTGCCAATGATTCGGCTCGGCTGAGCGCCATGTCAAGGGCGATGCTGGAAATGGGCAGACCCGATGCGGTGGAAAGCATCACTGAGGCAGTGCTCTCCCTTGTGAAGAAGTAACTTAATAATGACCTTCGGCATAGAATGCGCATATAACGCTGATTTGACGGAGGTCGGAATGGATATATTTGAAATCAACGGCGGAAAGCCGCTTTGCGGCAGCGCGGCTGTTCAAGGCTCAAAGAACAGCGTACTGCCGATCCTTGCCGCGTCCTTGCTGGGCGATGGCTGCGAGATAGAGAACTGTCCTGCTCTTTCCGATGTGGACGTGGCACTGCGCATATTGCGCCGCCTCGGCTGCAGCGCCGAATTTAAAAACGGCGTGGCAACGGTCGCCCCGACGGGACGGGAGGCGGTGGACATACCTGATGGACTTATGCGGGAAATGCGCTCCTCGGTAATTTTCCTCGGAGCTGTTCTTGCACGCAGCGGCGAAGCGGAGATTTATTTTCCGGGTGGTTGCAGACTTGGCCCCAGACCTATTGATATGCATCTCGATGCGCTGGAAAAGCTGGGTGTGGAGATAGAAACCGACGGCGGAAGAATAAGCTGCCGTGCTCATAAGCTGAGGGGTGCGCAGATAAACTTTGATTCGGTGAGCGTGGGTGCTACGGAGAATGCCATGCTGGCCGCGGTGCTTGCGGAAGGGGAAACTCTTATCAGCAACGCAGCGCGTGAGCCCGAGATAGTGGATCTGCAGGATTTTCTCAATAAAATGGGAGCCTGCGTCAGCGGCGCAGGCAGTAATGTGATACATATAAAAGGTGTGCGGCGGCTGCACGGTGCGCGGCACAGCGTCATACCCGATCGAATAGCGGCGGCTACGGTGCTTTCTGCAGCTGCGGCCTGCGGGGGAAATGTTGAATTGGGCCGATGCAGACCGGACCATATGGAAACGGTGCTGAAAAGTCTGCACGAAATGGGCTGCGAGCTGGAAATTAAGCCTGACAGCGTAGCGCTTAAACGGCGGGGCAGATTAAAGGCGCCGCGTCCGATCGTTACCGCGGCTTACCCCGGATTTCCTACGGATGCTCAGCCACTGCTGATGGCAGCAGGCCTTACTGCTGAAGGCAGCTCAGTTTTTGTTGAAAATATTTTTGAAAACAGATATGCTCAGGTGCCGGAACTGCGGCGCATGGGCGCTGATATAATAACCTCGGGCAGAGTTGCGGCCATTGTTGGCGTGGAACGACTCATCGGTGCCGAGGTTGAAGCAGCCGACCTGCGGGGCGGCGCAGCCCTGCTTATAGCGGCAATGAGTGCCGAAGGTTACAGCCGCGTGGCGGGCGCGAAACATATAGACAGAGGGTACGAATGCCCCGAAGAACTGTTTGGCAGTCTTGGGGCTAAGATAAAGCGGAAAGAGGTGAAGGACTCTGAGCGGCAACAGAAAGAGCAAACGCAGGAGAGATAAGACTGCTTTGCGAACAGTTGTGTATATTCTTGCCGTAGCAGCGGCGATTGTGGGAATTGGGTCGTTTTTCAAAATTTCTGATATACAGGTAACGGGAAATGTGATATACTCGTCGAAAGAGATATTGGATGTGGCACCTATAGAACTTGGCGACAACCTTTTTCTCTTAAACAAGAGGAATATTGAAGAGTCCATCCTCGAAAACCGTAATTTCGTGGATACTGTTACCGTGTCCCGCAAATTGCCCGATACGGTGGAGATAAATATTCTTGAAAGTCAGCTTCTTGCATCTGTTGAAGCTAACGGAGCTTACTTCGTTCTCAACAGAAAATGTCAGATACTGTCCAAGACCGATGCGGAAGATGCATCTCGTCATATCCGCATCACGGGTATTGAGCCGCTTTCTCCCCGTGTTGGTGAGCAGCTTAAGTTGGGTGTGGCTGAGGCGGCCAAGGAAGATTATCTGGCAGACGTGATGGAAATGATGCTGGTCAAAGAGATGTATAGCTATGTGAGCTACATTGATATTTCAAACATTTCGTCACTTAAGTTCGACTATAGGGATAACCTGGTCATTGATTTGGGTAAGCATGAGGAGCTTGAGAGAAAGTTTGATATGCTGGAGCGCATACTTGCAGACCTTGCCGAAAATGACCGAGGAACCATAAGCCTTGCCAAGGTAGGCGAGGGACATTTCATTCCTGAGCAATAAATTTTATACATATAAATATATAATTGGGGGAAGAAGATATGCCTATTAAGGGAGACAACCTTTCTAACGTAGTAAGAATCAAGGTCGTCGGTGTCGGCGGCGGCGGAAATAACGTTGTAAGCCGTATGGTGGCTTCCGGCGTGGAAGAGATAGAATTTGTAAATATCAATACCGATAAGCCCACTCTTCTGGCTTCCGGTGCAGACGTAAAGCTGCAGATCGGCGAAAAGCTTACCGGCGGTCAGGGCGCAGGCTCCGATCCTCGCGTAGGTAAGATGGCTGCCGAGGAAGACAGAAACAACATCACCAAGATTTTTGACGATGCTGATGCCGTGTTCGTTACCGCAGGTATGGGCGGCGGTACCGGTACCGGCGCTGCTCCCGTAGTTTCCGAGATATCCAGAGAGTCCGGCGCTCTTACCATCGGCGTTGTTACCACTCCCTTCAAGTTTGAAGGCGCAGCCAAGATGCGCCGCGCTCAGGAAGGTATCAAGGAACTGCTGGGTAAGGTAGATACCCTCTTTGTTATCCCCAACGAGAAGCTCAAGGAGATCTCGGACCAGAAGATCACCTTTGCCAATGCTTTCGAAATCGCTGACAGCGTTCTCCATCAGGCTGTTACCGGCATCGCAGACCTGCTGCGCAATACCGGCTTCATTAACCTTGACTTTGCTGACCTTAAGACCATCATGCGCCGTTCCGGTGTTGCCCATCTGGGCGTAGGTGAGGCCAGCGGCAAGAACAAGGTTGAAGAGGCTGCAGTAGATGCTATCCACAGCAAGCTCATGGGCACCACCGTTGACGGCGCCCGCCGCGTTATCATCAACGTTACCGGTTCTGTTGATATCAGCATGGAAGATGTGGAGAAGATCGTAGGCAAGGTTCAGAGTGCCGCTCACCCCGATGCAAACATCATCTTCGGTGTAGATTTCGATGAGGAGCTGGTCGATGCAATGCGCGTAATCGTAATTGCTACCGATTATGAAACCGAAGAAGAAAAGAAGGCTGCCGCAGCTCCCGCTCCCGACCCCGAGGCTGTTGAGGCTGCCGAAGCTGCTCCCAAGGTCGATGAGATGGATTGGGAAGACATCATGAAAATATTCAATAAGTAATCATCTTTATAAAAAACGGAAAAAAGAGATAAACTCTCCTGCAATTTTTCTAAAAACATCGGTTTTTTCTATTGACCGCATTTGAAAAAAAGGTTACAATTAATGAAAATATAATGGCAGACGTATCTGCATAAGAACTGATGCGGTCATACCGTTAAGATAAACCGGGCAGGAAGCGCTTTTCCGTGCCCGAGAAATACAGGAGGGTGCAATTATGCCTTTTTCTATGGAAACAGGTCCCGATAACGTTGTTAATATCAAGGTTGTCGGCGTAGGTGGCGCAGGTAACAACGTTGTAAACAGAATGGTCGATTCCAACACTCAGGGTGTTGAGTTTATCGCAATCAATACGGATAAGCAGGTGCTTGCCGTTTCTAAGGCTGACCAGAAGCTGCAGATCGGCGAAAAGCTGACCCACGGTCAGGGCGCAGGCTCCGATCCCGAGGTGGGCAAGAAGTCCGCTGAGGAAAACAGAAACAATATCGTAAAGGCCTTTGAGGATACTGATATGGTGTTCATTACCGCCGGTATGGGCGGCGGCACCGGTACCGGCGCTGCTCCCGTAGTTGCCGATATCGCTAAGGAATCCGGCATCCTCACCGTCGGCGTTGTAACCAAGCCCTTCACCTTTGAGGGTAAGCGCCGTATGCTTCAGGCTGAGGAAGGCATCAAGGAGCTTCTCGGCAGAGTTGACTCCCTGCTCGTTATCCCCAACGACAGACTGAAGTATGCTACCGATCAGAAGATCACCATGTTCAACGCATTCGAGATCGCTGACGAAGTCCTTCATCAGGCTGTTACCAGCATTTCCGACCTTATCAAGAATACCGGTTTCATCAACCTTGACTTTGCTGACGTAAGCACCATCATGAAGAACGCAGGCTATGCTCACATGGGCGTAGGCCGCGCTTCCGGCAAGAGCAAGGCAGAAGAGGCTGCAAGAGCTGCCGTATCCAGCCCCCTCATGGAGACCTCCATCGACGGTGCAAGAGGCGTTCTCGTCAGCATCATCGGCTCCATGGATATGGGTCTTGATGAAGTTGAAATCGCAGCAGGTCTGGTTCAGGAAGCTGCTCATCCCGATGCTAACATCATCTTCGGTGCATCCTTTGACGATACCATGGACGATGAGATCCGCGTAATCGTTATTGCTACCGGTTATGATGAGGGTGTTCGCCCCGGTGAGAAGAAGGAGCCCGCAAAGAAGGCTGTTGAAAAGACCGAGGAGCCCAAGGCTGCTGAGAAGGAAGCTGCCAAGGACGATACCGATCTTGACGACTTCATCACCAAGTTCTTCAGCTCCAAGTAAGACACAATAAGTAATACGACGGGCGGCGATTTCAGCCGCCCGTTTACTTTAGGAGGATATTTCCTTGCCAAACAGTGAATTTATGTTTTCTCAGTCGCTGGTAAACGGTATGCTCACCGTAGTTGTGGTATGCATACTGCTGCCCGTGTTTTATCTTATTTACTATACCTTTAAGAAGAAAATCGTCATTCCCTCTGCAGTGCTGGGTATAGTAGGATTTTTCGTTTTCGGTTACCTTATCTCGGGCCTGCTGCTGGGCAGTATTGCACCTAAGGACAGCGCAGCAGCAAACCCGGCTCTTTATGCGGCCCTTCGCAGCGTTTGCGTTGCCGTGGCGGAGGCAGGCGGTTTCTTCGTAATGATGCACTTCCTGCGCCGCAGATGCGATGAGATAAGCACCCCCATTTCCTATGCGTTCGGTTATCCTCTCGTCGATATGCTGCTGGTAGGCGGCGCCAACTCCTTTGTGCGAATGGCAGAGGCATACACCGTAAATACCAAGGGATTGGACGAGGTCCTCGCCTCCGTTGAGGGTGAAGCCGTAGCGATTCTGCGCCAGGAACTTTTTGACCTTGCCCAGACTCAGCCCCACGTATATTTCCTCAGCGCAGTGGATTATATCTGCGTTTTCTGTATCGTCGTGGCAATTTGCCGCATTATGTGGTATGCCGTTCACGAAGAAGGGAAGACTAAAATAATCCTTGCCGTTATCGGTGTTGTATTCAAGCTGGCAGCAGAGTTTCCTGTAGCACTTTATCAGGGCGGCGGCACGGATAATTATGTCGCATGCCAGGTCATCCGCTATGCAGTAACTCTTCTTTGCGTTGGATTTGCTATCCTCATGCACTTCAAATACGACGAAAAGGAACAGGTAACTGCCGGCCCCCTCAACAGACGTCTGCTTTGATGAGAGCCGCATCGGTGACCCTTCCCGCGGCGCTGTGGGAGGATACCTATGTCAAGCATTGTCCGTGAACTCACGGAAATATTCTTTGGAAAGAAAGTCAGCCGAAGCGCTGCCCAGCTTTCCTATTATCTGGTACTTTCACTGTTCCCGCTGCTTATCTGCCTTACTGCCATGACGGCAGGGTGGGAAGCAGCGGGAGGAAACTTTATAGAGGATATGCGAGCCTTTATTCCTGCGTCGGCCTACGAAAGTCTGGTTGATTACCTTGACTACGCTTCGGAGAATTTTTCCGCTGCTATGACGATAGCAGCACTGACGGTGCTGATAACGGCTTCCTCTGCGGCCTTTCGCGCTATACTGACTGTAATGGAAGACATTCAGGAGGAGCACCGATATATCGGATTTTGGAAAGGTGTTTTCAGCATTGTCCTTTCTCTGGGATTTCTGCTGGCTATGTATGCGTCCTGCGCCATTATAATAATGGGCAGCCGATTTGCGGCTCTTGCTGCGGAGTATATTGGCGCGGATACCTCCGCACCGTGGCAGTGGCTGAGGTTCGGCCTGCTCTTTGCCCTGCTTTTCGTTATGATATACGGGGTATACCGCCTTTCTGCGCCTAAAGGAAAGCGCAGGGAGCAGCGGGTAATTGGTGCGGCCGCAGCGGCTATGACGCTTGTTGCGGCAGGTATGTTCTTTTCGTGGACAATAAGTATATCGGGGCGGTATCCGCTTATTTACGGATCGCTGGCATCGGTGATAATACTGATGATTTGGCTGTTCATCTGCGGCAATATCCTAATTATGGGTAATGCCTTTAATGTTGTTATCAACCGCCGTGTGGCGCTGCGCCGATATATACGTCAGCGAAATAAACGGAAGAATTAAATATCGGAATGTGTTCACTCTCTCTTTTCGTATGTTCCGCATAATTGACCGAGAGCCAGTGATATGATACAATATATTCAAGCACATATTGGAGGCGTAAATTTATGAATATCTTACTTCTCAGCGGTTTCCTTGGTTCGGGCAAGACCAGCGTACTGCTGCAGCTTGCAAAGCACATTGCTGACACCGTTCCCGGCGACGGCATGAA
Organism: Oscillospiraceae bacterium; assembly: GCA_017537165.1. Classification (GTDB taxonomy): domain Bacteria; phylum Bacillota; class Clostridia; order Oscillospirales; family Oscillospiraceae; genus RGIG6375. The sequence continues at coordinate 27,008 of JAFYLI010000070.1, forward strand.
GGTAATGATCATCGAGAATGAAATTGGTGAGGTCGGCGTAGACGATAAGATTCTTCGCGCTCAGGGCCTTGCCGTAAAGGATCTCTTCGCCGGCTGCGCATGCTGCACTTCCGGCGGCGACCTGCTCAACGATATTGCCGTCATTCGCGACAGCATGGATCCCGCATGGATAATCGTAGAGGCTACGGGTGTAGCTTATCCCAAGCAGATCAAGGAGTCTGTAGAACAGTGCCTTAATCTTCCTGTTCGCATTCTTGCGCTGGCAGACGCCTCCCGCTGGAAACGACTGAAGAACTATATGTCCCACCTGCTGGAGGCGCAGATCGAGTGCGCCGAGCTAGCAATTGTCAACAAGGTTGACCTTGTCGATGAAGAGACCGTGAAGAAGATCGCGGAAGATATTCGCGGCTTCAATCCCACCGCAACCATCGACTTTACCGTTGGCAACAAGCCCATTGACCCTGCCGTATGGCAGCCCATTCTCGGCTAAAGCAGGACATATAGACAATAGGAAGAGTGATTGAAATGATACATGTAGATGTAAGCGCAAGACTTCACGATGAAGCTCGCGTTGTTTCCGCTAATTTTGATATGGAGCTTACCGCAGCAGACAGCGCGGATAAGCTTATTGCCGCAATGGTTGCCGGAATGGAAGAAACTAACCGCTGGGCAGATAAGAACGATGTTTTTATCGGTCACGTCAAAGGTTTTGTAACCTGGGGCGAGGACAAAGCGGTTATGATTTCCACCGTTGGCGCCGCCGTAGAGGTAAAGGGTAGTGAGGACCGCCCCCTGCCGCCCTGCACCGTAAAGGTTGGTACTGCCAACATAGTTTTCGGCATTGACCTCCATGAAGTGGAGGAGCGCGTAATGGCTTTCGTCAGTGAAGTTCTGGCTCAGTTTGGCGAGAACGGACACTTCCATTGTGAGCATGAGGAAGGTTGCCAGTGCGGCTGCCATGACCACGATCATGAGCACCATCACCATCACGATGAGCATTGCGAGTGCGGCTGTCATGACCACGATCATGAGCACCATCACCATCACGATGAGCATTGCGAGTGCGGCTGTCATGACCACGATCACGAGCACCATCATCACCATCACGATGAGCATTGCGAGTGCGGCTGTCATGACCACGAGCATGAGCATCATCACCACGATGAGCACTGTGAGTGCGGTTGCCATGACCACGAGCATGAGCATCATCACCATCACGATGAGCACTGTGAGTGCGGCTGCCATGACCACGAGCATGAGCATCATCATCACCACGATGAGCACTGCGAGTGCGGCTGTCATGACCACGATCACGAGCACCATCATCACCATCACGATGAGCATTGCGAGTGCGGCTGTCATGACCACGATCATGAGCATCATCACCACGAT
>JAFYLI010000071.1 GCA_017537165.1 Oscillospiraceae bacterium
CCACCGCAAGTGGTCCCCCTCTACCTTAAAGGCACAAGTTCGCGATACCAAATCAAAGATTTGGGCGCTCACTTCCCTTTAACAAGGGAGGAAACGGGCGCGCTGCATATCAACGGCAGGGGCAGGACCCTGCCATACGAATAAAGAATAAATGCGAAGCTTATGCGGAACGGTCAAGACCGTTCCCTACGAACATCGAATAAATGCCAATCAAACATGTAGGGAATGGGCCTGCCCATTCCGCCTTTCGTTTTCCTGCCGCACAATATAAAATCGCCCTGCAGCACAAAACTGCAGGGCGAAGTGCATATAAGCTTATTACTTGTTGATGTTCTTCTTCAGGTAGGTCTTGGAGAGGAGAGCATGGAGGGCATCGGGGCCTTCAACGGTAGCTCTTACATCGTCCTCCCAACGCAGGAGGTTGGGCTCTGCCTCGGTGAAGGGCTTCCACTCGGGCATGGGAGTGCCGTCGGCATCGTCACCGTTGGGGTTGCCGCTGCGGATGAAGTTTGCCCAGTAGTTGCACATCTTACGGGAGAGGTCATAGTGCTTGCCTACGAAGGGACGCCAGCACTTTGCCAGAGTCTCGAAGTAGAACCAAAGGTCAACGCTGTGGAAGGTGCCGGGGTTATCCCAGCCGGGGATCTCAGCGTCAAAGATAGCGTAGTAGATGGGATCGTCGATGCCGAGGGCCTTGCGCTGAGTTGCCAGAGAGCGGATAGCGATCTCAAGGCCGTTTGCGAAGGACTTCTTCACAGCCTCGCCGTGCTCGCCGGAGCAGATACGCAGGAACTCTTCCGCATCGTCGCCGAAGATATCAACAGCCTTAGCCTTGAAGTCATCCTTATCCATGGACATAAGACCCATGGCGAACTCGTCCTCGGTGCGGGTGATCATAAGAGGTACGCGCCAGTTGTTGCCCTTCATGATGTTGGTGTTGGCGTCGCCGGTCTGGAAAACGCCGTCCTGAGTGGTGCCGAACATTGCGCCGAACTCCTCGCACTTATCGCGGAGGGTAACAGCGTCGATCTTTCTTGCTTCCTCAAGGGTCTTTACGCCCAGGAACTCGAAGAAGCGCTCGCCCTGCTCCTCAGCTGCTGCAAAGGTGTTCTTTGCGCCGGGGAAGAAGGTGCCGTAAACGCCTGCCATGATACCGCTCTGGATGATAGCGCGCTGGAACAGACCCTCGTTCTGGGGAGAGGTCAGCTGTGCGCATACGCTGCCGCCGCCTGCGCTCTGGCCGCCGATGGTGATGTTATCGGGGTCGCCGCCGAAAGCTGCGATATTCTTCTTTGCCCAGCGGACGCCTGCCTGCTGGTCAAGGTGACCGAAGTTGGAGGGAGCATCGGGCTGCTCCTTGGTGAGCTGGGGATGAGCAAGGAAGCCGAAGCAGTTAAGACGGTAGTTGAGGGTAACTACAACGATGCCGCGGCGGGCAAGGCGCTCACCGTCGAACTCCATCTCAGCGGGGTTGCCTTCCTTCAGGCCGCCGCCGAAGAACCAAACGTAAACGGGCAGCTTCTCATCGGGAGACTTTGCGGGAGTCCATACGTTAAGATAGAGGCAGTCCTCGTCCATGGGGATCTCGGGGTCTACGTTCCACTCGCGGCTATAGATGTTGTCCTTATCAAGGCCGGGGATATGCTGCATGCTGATGGGCTTAAAGGTCAGGCAGTCAAGCTCGCCTTCCCAGGGAATAACGGGCTGGGGAGCGCGCCAACGATTCTCGCCAACGGGGGGAGCTGCAAAAGGAATACCTTTAAATGCGGTAATACGAGGGTCGGCAGCGGGAATACCCTTTACTACGCCGCCTTCAACTGTTGCTTTTCTTATCATACGGAGCCACTCCTTTTATAATATTCTCATACCGCTATGTTAGCACACAGCCCTCTTCCCTGCAACCATAATCATTGCACAATTTAAAATTTTATTCACCTCTTCCGTTGTTTTACCGATATAAAATCTTGAAACATCCCCTCCCCTCATGTTATGCTTACTCCATAGATCCATTACATTGAAAGAAGGTATATCAAATGTCCGATAATCGCGTTTCCATCGCAGGCACTATGTTCAAGCGCAGCGGCGCATGGTTTGGCCTTTTCCAGCAGGGTGTGGACTTCGGTCTTACCAAGCTGTATCTTGGCTCCCTCCACGGCATGGCCGCAAGAGCTCCCGAAAAGACCAAGATGATCAACATCTACCCCACTTATGACGGCAAGAAGCTGCCCTTCACCATTGAGGCAGTTCCCGCCGAGCTGGCTATGGTAACCAAGTACGGCAAAGTCCGTTTCACCTTCGCCGACAACACCAAGCTGGTTGCTCAGGGCGATCCCGGCATGGGTCTGCTCTTTGAAAAGACCATGGTTCAGCACGAGACCGTACATCCCCGTAAGGACGGCGCATGGGAGGCATTCTTCCGCCTCACCTCCGCTTTCATTTTCATGCCCACCAAGGGCTCTTCCTTCGACTTCAACAAGGGCGAAAAGTACTGGAACTGGGAAACCCTCTCCAGCGACATCGTTCAGGGCCGCACCTATCCCGGCCCCGACGGCACCTTCGAGCTGGTCATGGAAGAGTTCCCCTACGGCGGCATTATCCGCGACAGCTATCCCAGCTACGAAGAGGCTCACGCCTCCATGCAGGCCGAGTGGGACGCATTCTACGCTAAGATGCCCAAGTTCATCGAGCCTCTTGAGCAGGGCCGCCTGAACGCAGAGTATACTCTGTGGACTTACCTCACCTCTCCCTACGGCTACGCCAAGCACACCATGATCCAGATGTTTGCGGGCGTTATGGCCTCCCAGTGGCAGATGTGCCAGAACGCTGTTGCTCTGCAGGAAGATCTCGACACCGCTATCGACCTGCTCATGGGTCCCCTTGCCCGCGCCAGCGAGGAAGGTCAGCTTTCCGACAGCTACGATGACTCCGCTTACGA
>JAFYLI010000072.1 GCA_017537165.1 Oscillospiraceae bacterium
AGTTATTTTTTCTACAGTATCGCCATAAGGCTTTTTTTGAACCACTCGCCTAGCGAGTGGTTTTCTGCAGACAAAAAGAGGCCGTTCCGATTGGAACGGCCTCTTTAAATGTTACAAATTAGTCGGTAACGTAAGGCAGAAGAGCGATCTGACGTGCTCTCTTGATAGCCTCGGTCAGCTGACGCTGATGCATAGCGCAGGTACCGGTGGTTCTGCGGGGCAGAATCTTGCTGCGCTCAGAAAGGTAACGACGAAGCTTTGCGGTATCCTTATAGTCGATAGACTGAGCCTTATCAACACAGAATGCGCAAACCTTTCTGCGCTTACGATTACGGTTTCTCATGTCCTTCTCGTTGTTCATTGGTCTAACCTCCTGTCGGTTTAAAGTACAAAGGTCTTAGAACGGCAGTTCGCCGTCGTCTTCGACCTCAAAAGTCGTTTCAATGGGAGGAGCAGAATATCCTCCGTCATTGTAGGAGTAAGAGGAGTTGGAGTAGCTTCCGCCGGAAGCACCGTCTCTGCTCTTCTTGCTCTCTCCGAAATAAACGTTGTCGGCTACGACTTCAGCGCTTCTGCGCTTTCCGCCGTCACGATCCGTCCAATCGCGGATCTGAAGCCTGCCGGAAACTACCGCCATAGAACCCTTGGTGAAATACTTGCTGACGAACTCAGCAGTGTTTCTCCAAGCAACGATGTCGATAAAATCCGTCTGTCTTTCGCCGCCGTCGCGAGAAGAAAAATCGCGGTCAACAGCGAGGGTGAAGCTTACAACCGGGATGCTGCTCTGCGTTCTGCGCAGCTCAGGATCGCGGGTAAGTCTGCCCATGAGGACGATATGATTGAGCATTATAACTCCTCCTTAGGCCTCGACGACAGTAACAAGAGAACGCATGATACCCTCGGTGATACCAAGAACACGCTTCAGCTCTGCGGGGAACTCGGGAGCAGAAGTAAACTTGGCGAGGACATAGTAACCCTCGGACAGGTCGTTGATGAGGTAAGCGAGCTTGCGCTTGCCCATCTCTTCCATCTCGGTAAGAGTACCGTTGGTCTCGATGAGGGTCTTGAACTTCTCAACAAGAGCGGCAGTCTCTTCCTCGGTCTTGGTGGGGTCAATGATATACATTACCTCGTAGTTATCCTGGACTTTTGCCATGATTGCACCTCCTTCTGGACTTATGGCCCGCTCAACTGCGGGCAAGGATTAAGTCTATAACGCAATTATAGACCATATAATTATACATACTGACAATATTTTGTCAAGTAGGATTCGAATATTTTTTAGTATTTTTTCAGTAAAAAGCAGATGTTTTTTTAGATACTTTCATCAAACCACATGGAGTATCTGCATCCGCAATAATTCTGACGGTAGATACCGTATTCTTCGCAAAGCACCGTGGAGCGTTTATATCCCTCTCGCTTTTTAAAATCGGACGGCAAAAACGGAACACCGTACTTTTCTGCAAGCTGTTCTCCGATTCCGTTTATGAGCGGAGCGTTCTTATGAGGACTTATGGTAAGGGTCGTGCAGAACCAATCGCAGTGAAGTTCTTTGGCAAGCACAGCAGTCTTATCAAGGCGGTAATCAAAGCACAGCGAACAGCGTCCGCCGCCTTCTCTTTCCTGCTCAGTTCCCTTTATAAAATCCGTCCATTCTTCCGCATCGTATTCTCCCACTATTAACTTCACGTTTTGGGCAAACGGTGCAACCCGCAGCAGCTTCTCTATCTCCTCAAGTCGCTTATCGTATTCTTCTTTGGGATATATATTGGGATTATAATAAAAGAGGGTTATATCGAAGTATTTGCTGAGATACTCAATGACATAACTTCCGCAAGGGGCACAGCATATCTGCAGTAGCAGCGAAGGCCGTTTTCCCTCTCTCTCAATCTCCCGTATTATTTCATCAAGCTTTAATTGGTAGTTTATCTTCATGCTTTTCACCGCTTTCCGGGATATTATAACGCATTTTGCCCCGAGAGGCAACTTTCACTTGAAATGTTCACATATTATATGTAGAATAAGATGTTGTGCTATGCCATATTGTAAGGTAAAGGAGGCATGTTCCTATGCTGGCACTGTCGCAAGCTTTGATGCGCGAAAAAGATTTTGCGCAGCTTATCAATCGAATAGACGGCGGTGGATGTCCGTTGGTCTACAGCGGTCTCAGCGCCATACACAAAGCTCATGCCGCCGCTGCAATACGCAGAATAACCGGTCGCCCCGTATTCCTCGTCTGTGCCGATGAGGGCGAGGCCGAAAATATGAGAGCCGACATGACCGTATTCTGTGAGGAGGAAGTATACCGACTCAGCAGCCGTGACTTTTCCTTCTATAACGTAGACAGCGTCTCCCGCGATGCCGAGCACGAAAGAATAAAAGTCTTTAACGCTTTGGCTTCTGAAAAAGCAGGTATCGTAGTTGCAACCGCCGAAGCGCTGCTCACCCGTACCATGCCTAAGGACAAACTGTTGGGTTCTGTATACTCCATCAAGTGCGGTGACGAAATCAGCATTGAACAGCTTGTAGAAAAACTTCTCGCCTGCGGCTATAAGCACTGCGATCAGGTCGAAGGTATGGGTCAGTTTGCCGTACGCGGCGGTATTGTCGATTTCTACTCCCCCGCTTTTGCGCATCCCGTAAGATGCGAATTCTTTGGCGACGAAATTGACTCCATGGGTATATTTGATATAAGCAATCAGCGCAGACTCGAAAACGTTTTCAATGCCGATATTCTCCCCTGCGCCGAAATACTCCCCAGCCTTTGTGAAGGCGGTGAGGAAGGCTTTATCAAAAAGTTGGAAACCCTGCTTTCCAAATACAAAAAGCGTAAGAATCCCAACGAGGATCTTATCGCTTCCCTTACCACTGACATTCAGCGGTTGCAGAATCGACTTCCATTCTACACCGCCGACCGCTATATTCCTTTCGTATATGACCGTTTTGAAACGGCAGCGGGATACATTCCCGAGGATGCTATAGTAATTCTCTCCGAGCCTTCCCGCATCGAAGACCGCTGCAAAAATTACGTTTGGCAGCTCTCCCAGGATCTCGAGGCGCTTATTACAACCAATGTACTCGACGGCTCGCTTGCCGAGTGCTTCATAAATTGGGACAGCTGCTGCTCCATACTGGCCGATTTGCCCATTGTGATGCTGGATAATTTCCTTGGCAGCCGATACCCCGTTGCTCCCAGAGCACTGCTGAATATCACAGCCAAGCAATTGCCCTCTTACGGCGGCAGTCTGCAAACGGCTGCAAGCGACATTGTCCACTATATGAAAGAGGGTTACCGCGTTGTAGTTCTCTGTTCTGATCGCCGCAAGGCAGAACTTATGAACGAGCATCTTGCAACCTATAACCTGCCCGTTAACATAGATTTCGCTCTCGCTAAGCTGCCCGAAGCCAGTGTCTGTTCCATCTCCGAAGGTCTGCTTTCCGCAGGTTTTGAATACCCCGGAATCAAACTGGCGGTCATCACCGAAGGACAGCTTTCCTCAGGCAAGTCATATCTTAGCTCCAAGAAGAAAAAAAGTTCCAACCGTTCAAAGCTGCAGAGCTACACCGACCTCTCCAGAGGTGACCTTGTTGTTCACGTTCACCACGGTATAGGCCGCTTTGAAGGCATTTTCAAGATGCACGTAGACGGTGTGGACAAGGACTATATAAAAATTTCCTATGCAGGCAAGGATTGCCTTTATGTTCCCGCAACTCAGCTTGATCTCGTATCAAAATACATCGGCAGCGGCGGCGAAGATCGCCCCGTTAAGCTCAATAAACTTGGCGGTACCGAATGGCAGCGCACCAAAAGCCGCGCCAAAGCTGCGGCAAAAGATCTTGCCAAAGGCCTCATCCAGCTCTATGCGGAACGTAGCCGCCGTCCCGGATATGCTTTCTCCGAGGATACTGAGTGGCAGCGAGAATTTGAAGACAAGTTTGAGTACAGCGAAACGCCCGACCAGCTTAAAGCAATTTCCGAGATAAAAAAGGACATGGAGAAATCCACGCCTATGGATCGTCTGCTTTGCGGTGACGTTGGCTTCGGCAAAACCGAGGTCGCACTTCGCGCTGTTATGAAATGCATAATGGACGGCAAGCAGGCCGCTATTCTTGTTCCCACCACCGTACTTGCTCAGCAGCATTACGTAACCGCAATAAAGCGTTTTTCCGGTTATCCCGTGCAGATAGAGGTACTCAGCCGTTTCAAGTCCTCAAACCAAATGCAGGAGTCCATACGTAAAATAAAGAATGGCACCGCCGACGTAGTTATCGGCACGCATCGTCTCATCCAGAAAGACGTAAAGTTTAATGACCTCGGTCTGCTCGTTGTAGACGAAGAACAGCGTTTCGGTGTTACCCACAAAGAAAAGCTTAAAGAACTCGCCAAGCAGGTAGACGTTCTAACCCTTTCCGCAACTCCCATCCCCCGCACACTCAACATGGCTCTGGCAGGAATACGCGATATGTCGCTTCTGGAGGATCCTCCCACGGGCAGACATCCCGTGCAGACCTACGTTCTTGAGCATAACTGGAGCGTTATTGCCGACGCTATACGCAGAGAAACAGCCCGCGGCGGTCAGGTATACTATCTTCACAATCGAGTTGAAACCATCGACCAAACCGCAACTTACATCGCAAACCTTGTAGAGGGCATCAGCGTAGGCGTAGCTCATGGCAAAATGAGCGAAGAAATGATAAATTCCGTTATGGATAAAGTTTCCGGCGGTGAAATTCAGGTTCTCGTCTGCACCACTATTATAGAAACGGGCATAGATATCCCAAATGTAAACACACTCATAATAGAGGACGCAGACAAGTTGGGTCTTGCCCAGCTTCACCAGATAAGAGGACGTGTAGGACGTTCTTCCCGCCATGCTTTCGCTTATCTCACCTACCGTCAAGGAAAGGTGCTCACCGAAATCGCAAGCAAACGCCTTTCCGCAATTCGAGAGTTTGCAGAGTTTAACTCTGGTGTAAAAATTGCTATGCGTGACCTTGAGATACGCGGTGCCGGCAATCTTCTCGGCTCCGAGCAGTCAGGCCATATGATAAGTGTCGGCTTCGACATGTACCTCAAGCTGCTTGAAGAGGCTGTACTGGAAGAAAAGGGTGAAAAGTCCAAACGCCCATCCGAATGTTCTGCCGATATAAGCGTATCTGCAGGCATTTCCGACGATTACATCGAAACTGCCGAACAGCGAATGGATATTTACCGCCGAATTGCTCTTATCGAAAGCGAAGAAGATGCCGACGATATTATCGATGAACTTATCGACCGTTTCGGTGAGCCTCCCGAAAATGTAAATACGTTGGTAGGCGTAGCCCTGCTGCGCGTAGAAGCCGCCTCTGCAGGCATTTCCGACATAAGCCAGCGCTCCGGCAGACTCTATTTTAAGCTAACGGAATTCAGCATGGAATGCATTTCCGAGCTTTACAATATGCAGCAGTTCCGTGGACGTGTAAAGGTCGAGGCCGGCTCCGATCCGTCGGTAAGCGTTAAGATAAAGTACCCCAAAGAAGTTCTTGACGAGGCATTTGATTTCGTAAAAGCATATAAGAAAATGCAGGATAGCGAGAAGGAAAAAGGAGATATAAACCAACAATGAAAATTACTCTCAGATTATTAGCCCTTGTAATTGCGCTGTGCATGATACTCGCTTGTTTCACAGGCTGCGCCAAGGATGAGCCCGTCGCCCCTACCCCTGAGCAGTCCACAACTCCCGTTTTTGACGATGACACCCTGATTCTCACAATAGAGGGATCACCTGTATATTGGCCCGAATTCACCTACTGGCTTAATTACAGCCTCCAGTACTGTGGATTTGTACCCGGAACTGCGATAGACTGGGATGCACCCTACGGCGTAGGCACGACACTTGAAGAATACATTCTTGCCGATGCTGTAAGCGCCGTTGCTCTCTATAGAATGATCGACCAAAATGCCGAACTGATGGATGCCGGTATTACAGACAGCGACAGAGAGAACATCTCGACCATCATGAAGCAGAATGAGGATTATTTCGAGAGCAAGGAAGAATATCGCGACTATCTCAGCAGCAATTACCTCTCCGAAGAGCTTATGGAATACCTGCTCGCCTGCTCTTGCAAGTACTATAATATTTTCGCCAAGATGTTCGGAGAAAACGGCGAAGAAGTATCGGATACTGCCGCAATCGCCTTCGGCACAGAGAACAACTACTACCGCGCCAAGCATATTCTTATGTCCTTCACCAACGACGAAGGTGTGCGCTATTCTTCAACGGAAATAGAAGAAAAGTACGCACTGCTTGAAGATATTCTCAACCAGATAAAGACCTCTGATGATCCCAAGGCTACTTTTGATATTCTCATGGCAGAATACAGTGAAGATCGCGGCCTCATTGCATACCCCTCCGGTTACCAGTATATCAAAGGCGACATGGTTGAGGAGTTCCAGGCCGCAGTTGAGTCTCTCGATGACTACGGCATAAGCAATATCGTTACTATGGGCGACTATGGTTACACAATCATAATGAGACTCCCCATAGATCCCGACGAAGCAGCCATATCCGACCCCTACGGTTCCACACTGCGCTATCACACCGCAAACCATGAGTACGAAGCACTGGCTAACACTTGGGCACTCGAAGCCAACATCGAGTATTCCGACATGTACAACAATATCGATCTCGCAGCTATATTCGACTAAAATAGCAAACTCCCAATGCATAAGGCATTGGGAGTTTTTTTGTTATCTTACTTCTGTAAGAATCTTTGCAAGCTGAGCTCTGGTAACAGATGCTTCAGGACGAAGTGATCCGTCATCAAAGCCCGAGATTATACCTCTGCCCACAAGTTCCTGCACATACTTCAGAGACCAACTTTGTATATTGGCATGGTCGGTATACTCAGTAATATCCGCCTGAACATATCCGCTCTGCTGAACACGGCCGATTATGGTCATTGCCTGCTCACGAGTAAGCGCTCTGTTAGGTGCAAAGTATACACCATCCATAGTATCAATGCCTGTAATTATTCCAAGCGCAGACACAGCCTTTACCGCATCCTGCGCATAGTCGGGAATATCAGCTACATCCACAAAGTCCAATGCCACATCAGCATAAAGAGCCGTATCAATATCCATCCAACGGCACAGCATCAATGCACACTGAGCTCTGGTAACTTCTGCATTGGGTGCAAAGTGATTATCGTCAATGCCGTTTACCACACCCTGAGAATACATATAAGCCACAAACTCTTCTGCCCAATGTCCTTTCATATCCACAAAAGGCGACTCAGTTACATTCTGTGCCAAATTCACTGCGGCAGATGCAACGTTACCGCTCTGATCTCTTGCAATAACGCTGATTCTATGGTATCCGTCCTGAGGTTCCACATATGCTGCAGCTATACCCTTGTTAGCATTATAAGTGAAATCCACAGACTTTCCGTCAAGGCTAATGCTAATATTCTCTTCCGCTATTTCGCCGTCAACATCATCTACTACAACTACGTTGACATTACCGTTTACAGCATCAATACTTATCTGCGGCGGTACCATATCAGACTCATCCGTGGTTGCAATACAAATCTGGTCTATCCAAAGGCTTCCGGCTTCCTGGCTGCTTACCGCAAAACCTACAACCTGCTTTCCTGCCGCAATAGCTACCGTATGCTGATGCCAACCGGATTGTTCGATTGCAGCCAGCTCCACAGTGCTTCTGTCCGACATCACTGCGAAAAGCTTAACTCCGGGCCTGCTGCCTTTCACCCACATAGAAAGATGACTATAATTCTTATCTGTCTCAATCGGGAACTGAACCCTGAATTCGTTGTTTGCATCAGGCACATAATCTACACGTAGGCTGTTATATCCAAAGCGTACATTGTCCTTATCATTTTCCACAGTAAGACCTTCAATAGCAGCGCTGTAGTTTTCAAAACTTTCGTATTCCCATACGCTCGCGCTTACAGTAACGTCAATGGAAGCAGTTCGTCCGCCCGCACTTACGACAATCTGTCCACTACAGGGTTGGTTACCTGCCGAAAACTCGCCTTTTGCGTTAATTGAGCCTATGTCTCCAACAACTTCCCATTTATAGCCCGATGCGCTGCTGAAAATCTCTCGCCCTTCATATTTCGCTTTGGCAAAAAGATTTACCGTTTCACCGGTATATACGCTTATTTTTGTAATAGCGCTTCCCTGCTCTTCCTTATGGATACTGATACTGTCAGGTGTTTTTATGACAGTAGCTTTTACCGCATCGCTCTTACCGCCTGCATACGCAGTTAATTCAAAGGTACCTGACGTTTTCGGAGTATAAACGCCTTCGTAATTAATAGCACCGCCTGTAGTTATCCACCACACCTTATCAAAGATTTTTGCGGGCCGCGATGTCTCATCCGCACCTTTTACATCCATTTGCAGTTCAGAACCTACAAGAATCACCGGATCTCTGGGATATACGGCAACTTGTTTTGCAATGCCGCTGCCCCTATTCTTAGCAACCAGCATTATAAAATTACTTACCTCTCGTTCTCTGCCATACGCTGAACGGTTTACCTGAACAACCGTATCCTCGCCCATATATTGGACTTGCAGATTCGTTGAACCGCCGCCGTCCAAAACGCAGGCTTCCACGCATCCCAGTTCCGCCAGTCTCTCAGCGAGATCGGGCAGGTTCATTCCAATGCTGTATCCCGATTGATGACCGTCTACAGTATAAAAAACTATACTTCCGTTTCTTCTAATACCTACTGCAGTTCTCGGGGAAATTCGTTCCTCTTCAGCTTCAACCACGATTTCTCCGTCATCAATTATCTTATACATTGCGCCTACAGCATAATCTATATCGTTCCACTCTTCGTTAGCGTTGAGCTTAAATTTAACTTTATCACCTACCGCCACACTCTTAATGCCGTTCATGCGCCAACTGTCGCTGTCCTGAGTAAGTGAAAGAATAAACTTTCCTTCACGTATGCTCATCTCAGACTCCGCGCTTACGATTTCTTCAACGGTAAGTTCTACCTCAGTATTCAGTTCCAGCTTATAATTCTTAGGATAGGACAACACAAGATTAACCGTAGGCACGGTATTCTTCGTGGTGTCGGAATAAGTATCGGTATAGAGGTAAAAATCACCCTTGGTGATGGCTTTGTTTATTCCGTACACTCTGTATTCAGTCTTACCAATGGTAATAGCAGCCTTAGTCTCAGGCTTTCCGATAAGTGCCGTACCATCGCTTCTAAAACCCACAGACCAAAGTCCGCCATCAGAGCTGTGCAGAACGCCTTCGGTAATGAGCATGCCTGTAGGCTGGGATGTAGCAATAACGTAATAATCACCATTCATACCGCCGACTACGTTCCAGTTTTTCTCCTCCAGCAACGCAGCCATAGTCGCAAAGGTTCCATCATCGCAGACTTTGGAACCATATACAACGACCGGAGTAATGTTTGAACTCGGCTTATACGTTATATAATGCTCATTTTGCGGATCGTCATTATATGTAAATGCGGACTCGTACAGCTTCGTGCCGATACCCAAGGGCGTACCTATTTCGTAATGCACATCACCAAGCGCCGAAGCTCCCAATTCAAGGCATAATACCGCAGCAACGAGAGCTGCCGCCTTTCTTATAAATCTCATTTTTTTCATAGCTTTAACCTCCATAAGGTATTACAGCTTTTATCATTACAAACAGGGGGCATTAATTTTCAATTTATTATATCATATACGATTTTTCACATCAATAAAATTAGGGCTACGGAAATAATTTTCCATAGCCCTAATATCATTTATTCATTTGGGACGAGTCTATAAGCGTAACCTCTATGTTGTGTATATCCATATTACGTACTATGCCGAGTGTAACCTTGTCGCCTACCTTGAATCCGTTTTTCACTTCATTGAGTTCATCCATGCCGGAGATTTTTACGCCGTTGATAGAAACTATGATATCTCCACGGGTAATACCTGCTTCCTCAGCATTGGACTGCGGATAAACCTTTTCCACAAAAATTCCCATAGGCATTCCATAGTAAGCGGAAACTGAAAGCGGAATATCGATAAGTTCAAGACCCAGCGCAGGTCTTCCTTCAACGTAGCCATGATCCATCAATTCATCGATAATGGGCTTAGCAACACTTATAGGAAGCGCAAAACAGAGCTTTTCAAGGTCATAATCCGCTGACATATCAGTATTGATGATGCCAACAACCTGGCCGTACTCATTTATTACCGGAGAACCGGAACTACCGCTGCCGCTTTGGGCATTGGTCTGAAATACAGTAACCGGGAAACCACCGTACTTTATTGTTCCGCAAAGAGAGGATATAACTCCATCGGTTATTGAAAAACTTCCTTCAATAGGGTTACCTATGGACACCACGGTTGCCCCAACTTCCACTTCGGAGAAGTCGCCAAACTCGGCAGCCACAAGATTCTCTGCCTCTATTTTTATAACAGCTATACCGCTGGCCTCGTCCTCACCCACAAGGTATGCCGAATGCTCACCGCCGCCGTACAGCTTCACATTAATATATCCGGAGTTATCTACAAGGTGCGTATTGGTAATGATATAACCGTCCTTGTTCATAATAATACCGCTGCCGGTAGTAAAGCCGGTAAAGTCTGCATTGGTACTGCTTATGGACACAACAGAAGGAGCACACTTACGGTAGATATGTTTTATAGTAAGGCTTTCCTCATAATCATAATTATTGCTTACATTGATACTGTGTCCGGCTTCTGCACCCGGCGGTGGGATATGCATCCCTTCGGGAAGTCCGGGCATAGTATCCGCACTAAGCTCAAAATCCATAGAATTCGACGGCACATTTCCCTCAGCGGCAGCCATGACATCCTTCTTTACTTCAGGGCCTACTACCACGTTATAGAAGGTAAACATATATATCAGGCTGATTATAACCGCCATTATGCATGCACCGGCAAGCATAGACAACAGCAGACTCCTACGTTGGCGCTTACTGTTATCTCTGTAGTCAGCAGGCTCTGTATATGCCGAAGCCGAATAGTATTTTCCCGGATCAAAATATTCGTTTCTATCCTGTTCTCTGTCCATATACTCACCCACCTTTCGTTTTTTTGATTATAACATTTTATCTGTCAAATATGTTAATACATTGTAAATCTGTCATTCTGCAAGGGTAAGGGTAAATACGAATTCCGTTTCGTTATTTTCACTTCTCACCATTATTTTTTCGCCATAACCTGTAATAACGTTCTTAACTATATACAGTCCAAGTCCTACGCCGTCCTTGTCAATGCCTCGCGATTTATCGGACTTGTGGAAACGCTCGAAAATATAGGGCAGTTCCGCTTCATCTATGGAATCTCCGCAATTTTTCACAGAAACGTAGACCTTATTCTCCTGCTTCCATATTTTTATGACTATCGTGGTATTTTCGTAAGAAAATTTAACTGCATTATCAAGGATATTGTAGCATACCTGAGTAATCGCATCCTGCTCTCCCCTTACCGTTATTTCGGAATCGGGTATTTCTGCTTCTATTTCAATACCTTTAGCAGCAATTTTTCCTTCAAGGCTGAGAATCGTTGTCCTCACAGTTTCACAAATACTGCATCTGCTGTTTTTCAGCGCCTGCATCGTATCATTCTGAACTGCCGAAATATTCAACATTTTACGCACCAGGCGCGAAAGACGTCTGGTTTCGTCTGAAATAACAGCAAGATACCGTTCGCGGTTTTCCCATGGTATGGTACCGTCCAGCAAACCGTCTGCATAACCTGATATGGTTGTCATTGGGGTTTTTAATTCATGCGAAACGTTTGCTATAAACTCCCTGCGCTGCATCTCGGACCGTTCAAGAGATTCGGCCATTTGGTTGAACGCTGCGCTGAGTTCTCCGATTTCATCCGGACGGTCATGGGGACCGACGCGCACGGTCATATCACCTTTTCCAAATGATCGGGCAGCTGCCGCCATCTCACCCAAAGGTGCAAGCTGTTCCTTTGATGTGAACCAATACACTATCGAAACAGCAACAATGATGATAATCGCAATGACTGCGAAAATGCCCAAGAACTCCTGCCACATAGCGGTAATGCTCTCAATACCGGCAGCAGCAACAACATAACCGATAAGTTCCCCTGTGTAGGGACTGCTTATCGAAGCACAGGCTACGTACTTTTCGCTCGGAAAATATCCTTCCAGTTCCGTACGAAGGCAGGCATCACTGTTTGCCGCAAGGCTGCTTACAGTTTGAAGAGAAACCGATCCGCCTATATGGCTGCAGAAAACATCGTTATCCGAACATGAATAAACTGTTCCCGCAGTATCACATATGGATATATGCGCACCTGCCGCTTCAGCGATTGTTGAGATGGTCATGCGCAGATCCCAATCGTCCAACCCTGCATCCACGCTTTTCGCGCTCGCGGTATTGGCAACGACTTTTACCGTCGATGAAATCGTGCCGCACTTATCCTCGATGATATGGCGGTAGCTGAATCCTGAAAAAGCCATGGCAAACATGACTATACCCACAAGAAATACAGCTATTGCGGCAAAGTAGTTTCGTGTAAGAATACTTCTCTTCTTCATTCGTCTATCGTTTCAAACTTGTAGCCAACGCCCCATACGGTTTTAAGCACCCATCTGCCACTGACGCCATCCAGTTTTTCTCTCAGACGCTTTACATGAACGTCAACAGTTCTGGAATCACCAAAATAATCAAATCCCCACACTTCGTCAAGGAGCTGATTACGTGTAAACACTCTGTTGGGAGCAGCTGCAAGGTGGTACAGAAGTTCCATCTCTTTGGGCGGTGTATCAACCTTTTTTCCATCAACGAGCAGTTCGTAGGAATCAAGATTTATTACCAGCTTATCGTAACTCAGCTTTCGCTCGCTGCTGCCTTCGCCATTCTTTCTGCGCATTACAGCATGAACGCGGGCGATGAGTTCTTTTGCATCAAAGGGCTTGACCATATAATCATCTGCACCCATCTCAAGGCCGCTTACCTTATCATAGGTTTCGCCCTTAGCGGTAAGGAAAATGATAGGTGCGTCGGAAAAGCTTCGGATCCCCTTGCAAACAGTCCAACCGTCCATTTCAGGAAGCATAATATCAAGTATAACAATGTTGGGTTCAAATACTTTAGCTTCAGCCAAACCTGTTTTGCCGTCACCTGCTATTCTGACAGTAAAACCATCCTTCTCCATATAAAGGCGAATAAGCTCAGCTATATTGCCATCATCTTCAACTATCAGCGCTTTTTTATTCACAGATACCCCTCCGTACAATAATTGCACTTTTCATATTATTATACTTCAATTATATCCCATCAAGCAATCATTGCATGAACTTTTTGAAAATTTATGCGATAAAAAAACAAGCACTCTGCAATTTGCAGAGTGCTTGTGAAAAATCGGATAAGTAAAATTACTTAATCTCAACCTTTGCGCCAACTTCTTCAAGAGCCTTCTTGATGGACTCAGCCTCGTCCTTAGAAACAGCTTCCTTGATCTTTGCAGGAATAGCCTCAACGAGAGCCTTAGCCTCAGCAAGGCCGAGACCGCCAACAACTTCACGAACAGCCTTGATAACCTTGATCTTCTCAGCGCCGAAGTCGGTCATAACAACGTCGAACTCGGTCTTCTCTTCAACAGCAGCAGCGGCAGCAGCGGGAGCAGCAGCAACAGCAGCAGCAGCGGCGGAAACGCCGAACTCGTCTTCGAGAGCGTGTACGAGCTCTGCGAGCTCAAGAACAGTAAGAGCCTTAACTTCTTCAATAAGAGCAGTAATCTTTTCGCTAGCCATTTTAAAATTTCCTCCTAAATATGTGTCTTGTGCAGCTTCCAATTATTCAGCTGCTGCTTCGGGTTCGGCAACGGAGCCGCCGCCATTCTTTTCTGCGATCTGGTTCAGGACAACTGCAAGGCTGGTAATGGGAGCAAGCAGGGTACCAAATACCTGGCTGTAGAGAGCATCCTTGCTGGGCAGTGCAGAGATCTCTGCGATCTCAGACTCAGTGAGGACTTTGCCATCCATGAAAGCAGCCTTAACGGTGAAGATATCCTTCAGCTTCTTGGAGTAGTCGTTGATAACGCGGAAAGGAGCGATGGGATCGCCGGTGCTGGTTGCGAGAGAAGTGGTACCATTGAGGATACCATTCATTTCCTGCAGACCGCAATTGTCGAGAGCAAAACGAGTGAGAGTATTCTTAACAACGGAGTATTCAACGTCGTTCTTACGGAGCTCGTTACGCAGTTCAGTGTCCTGGGCAACATTGATACCCTTATAGTCCACGAACACGCCGGAGCTGGCGTTCTGAATACGCTCGGTCAGTGCTGCGACAAGTGCCTGCTTCTCGCTGAGAACTTTTGCGTTAGGCATTGTTTACACCTCCGGGGTAATTTCGTCGCGCCCGAAAAAGAAAAATCTTCATGCACGAAGACATGAAGACAGAAAGCAATCAAGATTATTGATGCTGTCCTCGGCAGGATTTCCGCTTTCGCCACCTGCTGTCTTTGGAGCGCTCCAGTATTGTATCAGTTACTTTTTAATATGTCAAGTATTTTTTAGAAGTTTTTTATAAATTTCCGCTATAGAGCATAATTGCGGAAACGGCGCACAAGGGTGCAGTTTCGCAGCGAAGTATTCTGGGGCCCATGCTGGCACAAATAAGCCCTACAGCCTCGGCTTTTTCTACCTCTTCGGGAGAAAATCCGCCTTCGGAGCCGGTTACAACGCTGACGGTTTTAAATCCGTCGTTATTCTTCATAGCGTCAAGAAGTCCTATCTTACACTTACCTTCATAAAGGAACAGAGGCAGATCAGCCTCAGCAGCCTCGGAAACAGCTTCATTATAGGAACCTACTGCGCGTACCGCAGGTATACTTCCCCGCTGAGACTGCATCGCAGCTTCTCTGGATATTTTGTTCCAGCGCTCAAGTTTCTTGGCTACAGATGAAGTATCAGGTTTGGACACGCAGCGTTCGGATGGGAAGAAAATTATTTCGGTGGCACCAAGCTCAACGGACTTTTGGATTATGGTTTCAGCCTTATCTCCCTTGGGATAAGCCGCATATACGCGGCAGCTTACACTGGGTTCACCGGCAGAGACGGTGGTTTCTACGATTTCTGCCTCGGCAGAGCCGCCGCCAACTTCAGTAACACGGCAGATATAATCCTTGCCTTGACCGTCGCAGATAATTATCTCCTCACCTTTTTTGACACGCAGCACCTTCAGGTGCTCTGCATCCTTACCATCCATATAGGCAACGCCGCCGAAAATATTAGATGCGGCAACAAAAAATCTGGGCATAGCCAAAACTCCTTTTGCTGAGTATACATATAATAATATGGGAGGTAGATCTTATTTGGATACGAATAATTTAGAAAGACTTAAATTCGACTCCGTATGGCAGCGGGTAACAGACGGTACCGACACCGAGCCATCCCCTGCATCAAATGACGAAATCATACTCGCCGATCTCATTGCGAGCGAAAAAGAAAACTACGTTTTTTACCGTTCTGTTCACCATCTCGGCGGTGGCTGCAGTTCCCTATTCGTTGCTTTGGCAGACTCCTCACGCCGACGGCTTGGCAGACTGCAGACTTTTTACTATTTAATGTTCGGAAACAACTGCACAGTCAACTCTGCATCTATACCCAAGCCGCAAGGAATACTGCCTGCATTGAGAGATGCATATTGGAGAGAAAGTGAAACGGCTTCAAAGCTCATTTCCGCCGCAGTTTCGATAAGCCACGGTAAATTCAGCAGTTACGGGGCAGAATTTGCTCGTCTAGCAGCAGAAAACGCGGAGCATATAATTCAAATAATCGATAGGATAATGAAATAACACTCCGCGTTTTCGATAGTTTTATCAGTCTTTCAACGCAAAACTTTTGGGCAGCAATTCCTTAAGAGAATAGCTTACGTAGCGTCCGTCACTACGAACGCTCAGTACCTCAATAGCCGGCGCGAACTCATTAAGCACCTGACGGCATGTACCGCAAGGCATACAGTAGTCTTCGGAATCTGCGAATATCGCAATACGTCTGAACTCTCTTTTGCCTTCACTGATAGCTTTGAATACAGCCGTTCTTTCGGCACAATTAGTGCATCCGTAGGCTGCGTTTTCGATATTGCAGCCGGTAAAAACGGTACCGTCATCGCATTCCAGCGCTGCACCAACAGCAAATTTAGAATAAGGTGCATAGGCCTTTTCCGAAGCCTCAACAGCAATATTTATAAGTTCTCTGTCGGTCATATCCCGCAGCCCCTTTCTCTTTATATGAGGTTATTACTTGAAGTACTTTACGCCGTTTTCAAAAATAGGCTGGTACTTATTGCCGTAAATATTCTTTGCAACA
>JAFYLI010000073.1 GCA_017537165.1 Oscillospiraceae bacterium
CCTGTATTCGGCGGTTACTACCTCTATTGGCAGCGCCATGCCGCCGGGAAGTGATAGTCTCTCCTTATATATGATTTTATCACATGCGTCAAGGGAAATTCCACCGTTAAAGTACAAATTTAGGCGATAATTTCCGATAATTAGCGTTTTTTTTGTTTTAGTTTCCCCGGTATAGTGCTTGCCTATATATTCAAGGGGGATTTTTGCGGAAAATTCGTGCCACGTTCGCGCTTTTACCGTGCCCTGCGCGTGGACGCGACGGGTTTTGCCGGATAGGCTGGGCATGCTGCCTGAGATGAGAAGTTCGCCCTGCATAACGGTCTCGCCCTTCTCCGCGTGCTTGGCTCCTTCAAAAACGCTCATCTCACAGATAAGGCCTGTCTTGGCGGCGATGATGTCCGTGGGTGTTTTTAAGTCAACGGTTTGCGGTCTGGCCACTCTTTCGCGCACTATGACCTCGGCTTTGCTGCCGTTTACGTTTACGGTCATCCATGATATTTTCGGCAGTTCGGCAATTACCTTGTCCCTTAGCAGCTCGCGGTCTATGGTGAGGCCGAAGGTGCCGATGCCGACCCCGTTTTCTTCAAGAACGGCAAGAAGCTGGGCGTCGCTGATGGTTTCGCTGCCCGTTATTTCTATTTCCCATATGAACATGGATAGGATGAAAACTGCCAGCAGGCATAGGGGCGGCATCAGGTAAAGAGCGAAGCGCCGCCGCACTCTGTGGGCAAGGGAGGGCAGACCCGCGTGGCGCAGCAGTTGGGTCTCAAAATATGCCTGCCTTGCCAGCTGCAGAGTTCTGTTAAGGTCGCTGCGCAGAACCGTAAAGGCAACGGCGCTGTCGTCGCAGCGTTCGCTGCGGGTGAACCATATTCCTTCGCGCGAGAGAAGGTTTAGCATCCTTTCGGGGCGCGGCCCTCTTGCCTGTATGCGGGCGGTGCCGCGAATTATATCAAGTGCGCCTCTCATGTTCCGTCCTCCGCGAAAACGTATTCTGCCCGGATTATCCTGCCGGTTATCACAGCCAGTGCAGGGCTGAGAGTTCTAAGGCCCAGATCGCTGCCGCTTATACGTATTCTTGCGCCTTTTCCGTCCAATTCCACCAAGCTGTCGCTGTACTGCAGCAGCCCGCGGTGGCTTTCCACCTTGGCTGTAGTGAAACCCTCCAGCTCCACCTTGGGTAAGCCTGCCGCGTATTCAATGGGCAGACCCGTAAGATGGGTAAGGCTGCCCATAAGCTTATACCGTTTTTTCACTTTGCGTTCACCTCACTGTTTATGCAGGCGGTGTTTCCGCTGCTCTAATAATATATGGCAGGCAGGAATGAAATTTGCTGACCGAGCCATATATTTTAGAAACGGAAGGGGATGAGTATATGCGAAGAAAAATTTATGAGCTGTTGGGAACGCTTGCTCTTATTTGCTGCGCCGCCGCGCTGGTCTGTTTTCCCAAGGATGCGGTAGAGGCGGCATCAAGCGGGGTGGAACTGTGTATGAACGTTATCATCCCATCGCTTTTCCCCTTTTTTGTAATTTCGACCATGACGGTGGAATTGGGATTGGCAGAGAAGGTGGGGCGGCTTATTGAGCCGCTTATGCGGAAATTGTTTAACGTGAGCGGCGCCTGCGCGTCTGCCTTCGCCCTCGGATTCATAGGGGGATACCCCGTGGGCGCAAAAACAGCTATCGCGCTTTACGAAAGAGGCGAATGCTCGCGGCGTGAAGCAGAGCGGCTGCTCAGCTTCTGCAATAATTCGGGGCCTGCGTTCATTCTTGGCGTAGTGGGAGCGGGAGTATTTGCCAATAACCGCGTGGGACTTCTGCTGTATCTTGTTCACGGTCTGGCGTCTGTTATAACGGGTATATGTTTCCGCAAATGGCGGGGCGGAGCCGACGGCAGCCGCCCTTTGCAAAGACAGTCTGCGACTTCGCGGAAAAGCTTTGCCGCCGTTTTTACCGAGGGAGTGAAAAGCTCCTTTGCGGCCACTATCAATATCTGCGGATTCGTAATATTTTTTACGGTGCTCATAAAAATGCTGGTGATTTCGGGTGTGCTTCCGGCGGCGGCAAGGATAGTATCGCAGCTTCTCGGCATGGACGAAGAAACGGCCCGCAGGCTGCTTACGGGAGCCATAGAAATGTCATCGGGGGTGTGGAGCCTTTCTTCGGCGGCAGACAGCCTAAGTACGGGAGCGGCCATGGCAGCCTTCATGCTGGGATGGGCGGGGGTCTCCGTTCATTGCCAGACTCTTTCGTTTCTGTGCAGCAGCGGCTTGAGCGCGGGAACGTACATTGCGGGAAAGCTGATGCACGGATTGATCTCCGCTGCCTTGGTGTGGTTAGCCTTTAGGGTTTTACCCTTTGAAGAGGCTGCTGCGGCATATCTTGCCCGTCAGGTCAGCGGTATAGCGGACATGAATTTTACGGCAGCGCTGTCCATATCTGCCATTTGCTCCCTGGTTATTGCGATAATGTTGATAATTATGGCGTTTATAAGCGGAAAAAGGCTGGAAAAGCGCAGAAATATGTAATATAATCAATAAGATATCTATTTACTAAAAAGGAATGATACACAGATGCGAAAACAGCTTAAACGCCTTCTTGCTTTTCTGCTGGTAGCTATAACTGTCTGCTCTGCTGCCGCGCCCGCGCTGGCACTTACCCCCACCTACAGAGTTACCAAGGCCTTTGCGGAAAGCCGCTACTACAAGGAACTTGTCGAAGTAGAGCTTACGGGAAATTACCGCGCCGACCTTATAAATATTGCTCTTACTCAGGTTGGATACCACGAGGGCGAAAACTCCGCTGACCGCAACGGTATGAACCTTGGAAACAAGGGCAACTGGACTGAGTACGGATATTACTGCGAGTGTGACGGTTATGCATGGTGCGCGATGTTTATCACATGGTGCGCACGTCAGGCACAGATACCCCAGAGTGTTATCTGCGATTCACGCCTTGCCCGCTCCTATTCTTTTGGCGTTGACTTTGAAAAGCGGGGAGAATATATGCCTCAGATAGGTGATCTGGTGTTCTTCGTAGAGCCGGGTCAGGAGTGGACTCACGTGGGCCTTGTCCTCGAAGTCAACGATACGGGTATTTACAGCATAGAAGGCAATACCCGCGACCAGGTTCGTGTGCGATATTACGAGTTTGACGATGAATACATAAAAGGCTACGGCCCTTATGAGTCCGAACCCTGCACAAGCGATATGATCGTCCGCGACAATATATATAAGGCCAACTTCGACCTTAACGGCGGTGAAGGTAAGCGCCGCAAGCAGTATACCACCGAGGGCGATCCTCTGTGCCTGTACGCCAATGCTCCTGATGAGACCGCCGACGATGACGAAACCATGCTTGAGCCTGAGCACAACGATTGGTGCTGGAAGGAAGGCCATGATTTTGAAGGCTGGTACGTTCAGCGCGATAGCGACGGAATGTGGCTCACCGAGCGCAGCGGCTGGCGCGATGCTGAATCTGTAGCACAGAAACGCTATGACAGAAAGATTTACGGCGATTTGGCGGGCGTATACATAGATGCAAGCTGGGGCGGTGAGGATTATTCCTCCTATACCTTCTATGCCGTATGGCGCAGTCAGGAAACCGGCAAGCTGGTTGATGAAACCGCTTTTATCGCTACCTATGACTCTACCGGCTGGGCAAATACCTTCAAAGACCTTAAGGAATCCGATCCTTACTATGCCGCTGCCAAGGATATAATCAACCGCGGCCTTATCAACGGAACGGATGAGAATATCTTCGGTGCTGATGGTGCCCTTACCCGTGCGCAGTTCCTTGCAATGCTTTACCGCTATGACGGCGAGCCTGCCATAAATACTTCGCTGCCTTATACGGATGTAAAGGCTGAAGATTGGTTCTATGACGCTGCAAGCTGGGCGTACAGAAAAGGCGTTGCTCCCAAGGGCGAGCAGCTTAAACCCAATATGCCCCTCAGCCGCGAGGAAGCCGTGCAGTATCTGTATAACTATGCATTGATTACAGATAGAGCAGATGCTATAAGCGACAAGGATATAACCCTTGATATAGTCCGCACTCTGCTGGCCTTTTCCGATATTTCCGTCCTCTCTCCCGCATACCTTGAAGCAGTTCTGTGGACTTACGGAAACGGCATCCTCCGTTCTGTGGAGGTAGACGGAAGAAGCATGCTGCAGCCCAAAACCACTGTAACCCGCGGCGAAGCATGCCGGATGCTCAGCGCATGGCTGAGCCTTGAGTGAGGTGTGGAAAATGCTGTTCAGAAAAGATCTTGAGCCCTGCTGCGCATACTGTGCTCACGGTTCCTATATTGACGATGAGAGCGTTATCTGCGTAAAGAAAGGCGTAGTAAAAAGCTGGGGCAAATGCCGCCGCTTTGAGTATGACCCTCTCAAGCGCCAGCCCGAAGCTCCCTCCAAGCCCATGACCAAGGGCTTCAGCGAGGAAGATTTCGAAATATAATATGCCGAACCGCCTGCTGTAATCAGCAGGCGGTTTTCCTTATTGCAGTATCATTCCCTCAGCGAGGATGCCTTCGTTTGCGCGGTATATGCCCTCAAACTGCGTCAGCGGCAGGGGAGATGTACCCCGTCCCGCTTCTATGGTGTAGGCAGGGCGGTCATACTGCTGTATGAACCAGTCCTTATATCCCGCGTTGGCGGATTCGGGCGGCGTAAGTTCAAGACTGTAGCCGCTCAGCTGAGAAAAGCGGCGGCCGATAGCGTAGGAATCCGCAGGCTCGTAATCGCGGTATTTCCAAAAGATGACTTCACCCTGCGTATGGTAAGAAAGGGTAAGTTTAAAATCGTGGGCAAGGGTAAAATTATATACTGCCCTGCTTTCGGGCTGGTCGAGAGGCGCGGTGCCTACATAATCGCGGGGAGCGGGAGAAATGAAGCCTTGGGCGAATTTTATCTCCCGCGCATCTTCCCAGCCTGCGGGATACTGGAGGTTTAAGTCTACGCCGTTTGCGTTGGCTTTCCAACCCGAAGGAAAGGGGATGGCAGGGTAGTCCGCGGCTATCCTTTGCGCCTTTGCGTATGCCGCGCTGCCCGCGGGCAGTTCGCCCGTAACCAAGTCAACTCCGTCGGGATCCACCATCGGGGCGATGTATAAAGTCGCGCGCCGATAAAGTTCCGCGGCGGATTGACCGCCTATGCTGTCCTCAAAAGCGTAGGCGCGGGCGTAATTCTCCAAAAATTTCATCAGCAGCGGAGTGGTTATCCACTCGTTGGCGTGATGAGCACCGTTATAAAAAACTTCCCGTTCGCCTTCTCCTATGCTCAGCCAGTAAAGAGGTTTCCCCAAAACGCTGTAACCCATGCGCCCCTGCTTTAAAAATGGGTAACGGGCGGTCAAGCCGCGGATAGTGAACTCCAATACCGTGGAGGTGAAACGGATGTTTGTAGGTACTGCGTCAAAATCCAAAGGAACCACAAGGTAGCGCCCTATCCTCAAATTCAGCGGATCAAGTCCCGGATTGGCAACGTCGATGGCGCGTATGCTGCTGCCGTAGGCCTGAGCGATGCGGTAAAGGCTGTCGCCCCGCCGAACCATGTGCCTGCGGTACCCTAAAAGCCACGGCTCCAAAGCAGACCACGTGCGCGGCCCCGCTATTCCGTCAGCATAAAGGCCGCTGTCCCGCTGAAATGCCGTAACGGCGCCTTGGGTCGCAGGGCCGAAAATCCCATCTATACCTTGAGCGGGCAGATAACCTGCACGGCTCAAACCAAGCTGAAGCAGCTCCACCTGCGGCCCGACGCTGCCTCTGCGTAAAATCTGCATTTTTATCCCTCTCTTTCCACAGAATGAAAAATATGTGCCTTCTTCAGTGTATGTTTTGCGAAAAAAAGCGTGATTGGAAGATGCTTAAAAGTTTTACATAAAAACACCCGTTTTTTCCGCAGCATGCGTGGCATATTAAGTACGGTCAAATCAAAAGAAGGAGATCAGGGATGCAAAAAATTTATAAAAAGATAAGGTGCACATTGCCTGTCCTCTGCCTCTGCGCAACGGTGCTGGGCTGCTCTCTGAGCGCAGAAGCCAGCGGGAAAATGCTCGTTCCCGGCGGCAGCGTTGTGGGCATAAAGGTGGAGTGCGACGGTGTGCTGGTGGTGGGAATGAACGAGCCCGAGGGCGGCGATCTGCCTGCCTTTGAGGCGGGGATCCGCACGGGCGACGTTATCACCCATATCGGAGCGGATGAAGTGGAAAGCATAGCGGAGTTCCGTGAGGAATTGGCGGATTGGAGCGGCGGCGAGATAACGCTGCGGGTGCTGCGCGGAGATAAAACCCTGCAGTTTACGGTTACTCCCACCGCAGGCCAAAACGGCGGCGAGTTGGGCGTGTGGCTGCGGGACGGCATGGCGGGTCTGGGTACGGTGAGCTTTTATGACCCCGATACGGGTCTGTACGGCGCGCTGGGCCACGCCGTGAACGATGTAGATACGGGCGTGCTCATTCCCGTCCGCGAGGGTGAGATAATGCAGGCAGAGGTCAGCGGCGTAGTTCGCGGCGAATGCGGAAAGCCGGGTGAGCTGATCGGCAGCTTCAACAGAGATGCCGAACTTGGCACTATAGAAAGTAACTGCGGCAGCGGTATCTTCGGACATATGAAGTCCGATTGTGCAATAGCAAAGGGCAAGGCGCTGGAACTGGCCGAGCGCGGAGAAGTTTCCGTAGGCGAGGCCACGGTGCTGGCAGGAGTTGACGGTGCAGTTGAGGAATATTCCGTGGAAATCAGCCGCATTTACCCTGAAGATTCCGGGGAGCGCGACCTGCTCATAACCGTTACCGACCCTCGCCTTATCGAAAAAACCGGCGGCATAGTGCAGGGCATGTCGGGCAGTCCGATCATTCAGGATGGAAAACTCGTCGGTGCAGTCACCCATGTTCTTGTGAATGATCCAACCCGGGGATACGGAATATTCATTGAAAATATGCTGGAAGCGGCGGGATAAACAAAAGCCAGAGGTGGCATGCCTCTGGCTTTTGACTTGAAAAATGACAAGCGCTATTGTATATTTAAAATGAAATACGCAAGGAGGCTACTGTATGATATTATTTGATGATGCGATTCAAATTGCTACAGCTTTTTCGAAAGAAATTGATTCTAAATTTCCAAATAAAATAAAAGCCGTATTTGCTATTGGGTCTTTGGGAAGTGATTATTACCGACCTGGACAAAGCGACATTGACACTGCAGTTATAGTTGATGCGGCGAGAGATGGGCTTGTGGATATAGCGATTGAGATCGGGAAGATTGCACAAGAGTATCAAGATAAATATGATGTGCCCAAGGGTTTTGGAGCAATTGTTTTTGCAGAAGAGCAGTTATATCCACCCTACATAAAAGAAGAGGAACTGATTCAAGAAATACTACGCTTAAAAACTCAAGCTCGTCAGATATATGGTGAGTATGATTTGGAAAAGATACCTATGCCGGATTGGAATGCTGTTAAAGCTGACATATTAAATTTCCAAGAATGGGTTGATTCGGAACCGGCGTTTGAACATAGTTCTACTTCTTTTGTGAACTCAACGTTGATAGCATTAAAAAGATATTTGTTGCTAAAGCATCACATTATAGAGTTTAACAAGTTTAAAGTGGTTGACCTATATGAAAAAAATGAGCCTATATTGGTAAATAAAGAGATTTTTGAATTTATTGATAACTACCTACACGATAAGAACTATGAGTGGAATGAGGATATTCGAGACAAGTACGTAATGTGGCATGACGAGCTTTATCGAGTCATAAATGATGCAGTCCTTTACAATGAGGAATACTGTTTTCCCAATGACAATCACTCGTAAACGACCCTACTCGGGGTTATGGTATCTTTAGCGAGAATATGCTGGAGGCGGCAGGATAAATGATTTGACAGGGGAATTTTGCCCCTGTCTTTTTTATCGCTTTGTGATAAAATGTACTTGACTCTAACGTTGCGTCATAGAGTATTTTTTCTTTAGGGAGGTGATAAAATGAAAATGCAGATTAAAGAATTTGCTGAGTTTACAGGTGTTAGTGTGCGCACACTGCATTACTATGATGAAATAGGCTTGCTCCGTCCGGCTGAAGTTGACAGGATTACGGGATATCGCTTCTATGATGAGGACTCCCTTTTTAGGATGCAGGAGATTCTCTTTTACCGGGAACTTGATTTTTCTTTAAAAAGCATCAGCAAAATTTTATCTTCTCCCGGTTATGATAAAAGCAAGGCACTTCAAGAGCAAAAACAGTTGCTGATTCTGAAGAAGGAGCGGTTGGAACGGCTGATTTCTGCCATTGACAATGCCGGGAAAGGAGAAAATGTTGTGAAAGCATTTGACAACAGTAAATTTGAGATCTATAAAGCCGAAGCACAGGAAAGATGGGGGAATACGGACGCTTACAAAGAGCATGCAGAGAAGACAAAGAATTATGGAATGGACAAGTGGAGCAGTCTTGCCTCCGATATGGACATCATTTTCAGAAAGTTTTCGATTTGCATGAAAAATGGCCTCGAATCCGGTTCAGAAGAACCTCAAAGCCTTGTGAAGAAATTGCAAAACTATATTACAGAGAACTATTACAACTGTACCAAAGAGATCCTGTCCGGATTGGGACAGATGTATGTTGCCGATGAAAGATTCAAAAACAATATCGACAAACATGCAGACGGAACAGCGGCATATGTATGTGAGGCAATCTCTCATTACAGCAAGAAAGAGTAAAACTGCGGCAGCCATGCATCATAAAGGTGCATGGCTGTTCTGCATCTAAGAAATGTTGTCCCTAATGACAATCTCTCGCGCACGACTGCCACAGATGAAGGATGTGGAGGATTTTTGCATTAATTCCGTTTTGTACCCCTCTTCTGTGTCCTTTCATGTGTTATTATACCGTACACATTATTGTTCCCCTCAAGGGAGCATGAAAGGAAAGGAAAGGAAAACCACATGAAAAAAATCTTAGCATTTTCTCTTTTGATTGTACTTATCGTCTCTCTTTGCGCTTGCGGCAAAGTCGAGATTACCATGCAGGACATTTATGATGCCAACCTGACCGAAGCTCTGCTTAAAAACCACCAAAGCGTATATATTCAGGACGCAATGGACGGCGAAGTTTGGGGCGAAACATATCTGACCAAAGACTATATCTATGACTACATCCCCGACGAAGAATACGAATGGGTGGAATTCATTACAGACGATGCCGGCTATTACTATTTCGACGGTGACAGCTTGCGCTATGTGGCAATTACACCCGACGGTGTAAGCGATTTTGTAAGCTATCGTGCAGAACGCAGCGAGCTGCTCCTTGTGAGCGAGGATTCCTTGACCGATATCATTGAGTCTGTAAGCAAAAAGGACGGCCGCATTACCGTAACAAGCGTTATGAGCCAGGAAGGCAGTGAGGATATGGCAGAGTATGGCATAACTTCCGCAAAGTTTGAATATGTACTGGATGCCAAAACCTATGAAATTATTTCCCTCGTAACTGATTATGCATATGAAGATGGATCGGCCTACCATTCGGATATAAAAGTAACCTATGACGCAGAAGCACCCGAAATGGTCAATACAATGTTGGGCTACGATAGCCAGACGGAAAACCTGCGCAATATCACAATTGTTACTAATCCCGGCACCGAGAAGGAAGTTAGCCAGAGCATTCAGGCACCCAAAGGCCTGGTCCTTGGTTTGCATTACGAAGAGGATGAATATGTGTTCGAGGTATACAGCGATGCCGCCTGCACAGAGGCCTATGACCCCTATGCAGATACCGATTCCGACCTGACCGTCTATGTAAAATGGACCGAGTAAGCTGATGCAAAACAGCCACGCACATTGTGCGTGGCTGTTTTATATTGTGACTGAAATGCGTCTGCTGCCAACTATTCGGTAGCGGAAGTTTTTTGAAACAATGTAAAGTTTGCTTGACATTAGGGGCTTTGTGTGTTACCATCTGCACGTAAAGCGAACTTTACATAAGGGGGCCGCTATGAAAAACAAAATAGAACAAATCAGAAAAGAACGAGGGATTCTGCAGGATGAATTTGCCAAGGCATTGGGCGTATCCCGACAGACTATCAGTTCCTTGGAGAACGGAAGATATAATCCGTCCATTCTCTTGGCGTATAAAATCGCTAAATATTTTGGCATGACTATAGAAGATGTGTTTATTTTTGAAGAGGAGGAGCAGTTATGAAAATCGACAGAAGGATCATTTCAAATATTATTTACGTTGTCCTGGGCACGAGTTTATTTGGATTGGGTTTCGCCGGGGTTATGGATGCCTTTTGGAGCGGAATGGGCGGCGCTTTGATTGCCGTGGGCATTATTCGCATAATCCAAATTTTGCGCTGCAGTAATGACGAAAGCTATCGTGAAAAAATACAGATTGAGGCCAAGGACGAGCGCAATCAGTTCCTGCGAAACAAGGCGTGGGCATGGACGGCGTATATATTCGTTTTGATGACAGCTGTTGCCGCTATTGTGTTCCAATTATTCGGAGAAGAATTGCTGTCTATGGTTGCCGGTTTTGCTATTTGTATTCTGTTCGTTATGTATTGGCTGTGTTATATGGTGCTTAACAAGAAGTACTGATGTTTAAAGAAAATATGTAAGGGTGTCAGGCCCCTGTCTTTTATTTTTGCTGTTTTGAGAAAAGAACTTACAAAAGCTCTTAAATATAAAAATTGAGACTGCAAGCGATTTTGGCAAGTCAATCACTTATGTCAATCTTTCGTGCATAGTGGTTGCTATTTGACGCGGTGTGCTATATAATGCAATGTGCTATTAAATGGTGCGTTATACAATTGACTGTATGGAGGAAAACCGTTTATGGGATTGCGCAAAATGAATGCAGGCGTAGGTCTGCTGGTTACGGTTTTGCTTTTGGCTCATGCCATCAGTTTGGCCGTTTGGATGCTGTCGAGAGGTGCTGTTCCCCAAATGGAAAATTATCTGCCATGGATATTGACGGGAGCCACCGTTGTCCATGCGCTTGTGAGCATCGGTCTTATGATTTCCGGCCATAAGGGAACGAAAAATCACAAAAGCAAAAAGTATCCCAAAATGAACGCGCAAACGATCATTCAGCGGATAAGCGGTGCTCTAATGGTGCTCTTCACCTGGCTGCATATCGCGGGAGCCTCGGGTATTATGACGCCTCCGCAGGCGGTACACGCTATCGTTCCGCCTCTGTTCTTCATTTTGGTTATGGTTCATATAGCGGTTTCCACCGGCAAGGCTTTTATTACGCTGGGAATCGGAAGCGCAAAGCTTGTGAAGCGGGCAGATATTGCCGTCAAGGCCCTTTGCGCGGTTGTACTGGTGGCCGATGTAATCGGATTTTATCTTCACGTATGTTGATGGAGGTGGGTCAATGAAACATGTTTTAATTATCGGCAGCGGACTTTCGGGTTTGACCTGTGCCATCGAGCTTGCGGAAAACGGAATACATTCAACCTTGGTTTCCCCCTATCCCTCCGAGAGAGCGCAATCCGTTATGGCAGCGGGCGGCATCAACGCTGCCCTCGGCAGTGACGATTCCACGAGCCTGCATATTGAGGATACGCTGAAGAGCAGCGGCAATATTGCAGGGCGTGAGGCAGTGACGGGCCTTTGTTCCGCCGGCCCGGGCATTGTTCGCCGGCTTGAGGAGCTGGGCGTTGTATTTAGCCGAAACGAAAACGGTGATGTTGCACTTCGCGCGTTCGGTGGACAAAGCCGAAACAGAACCGCATATGCAGGCGCTTCCAGCGGCAAGCAGATAATGACGGCGCTGATAAGAGAGGCAAGAAAATATGAATGCCTCGATATTATAAACCGCCTTCTTGGCAGGCAGTTCCACTCTGCTTTGATTGAGGATGGCAAATGCTACGGCGCGCTGCTTTACAATGAGAAAGAGTGCAAAATGGAGACCGTTTATGCCGATGCCGTTGTAATTGCGAGCGGCGGACAAAACGTGTTGTTCGGAAAGACCACGGGCTCTATGCAGTGCGACGGATACGTTGCCGCAAAGCTTTACGAACAGGGCGCGCGCCTGAAAAATCTGGAGTTCATCCAATATCATCCCACTACGGTCGAAACACCGCAAAAGCGTATGCTGATCAGTGAGGCAGCCCGTGGTGAAGGCGGACGTCTTTACTATATGGACGGCGACCGCAGGGTGTATTTCATGGAGGAAAAGTATGGCGAGCGCGGAAATCTGATGTCTCGCGATATTGTTTCCAAGTGCGTTTATGATGCCCCTTCTCAGGTGTATCTCGACATAGCTTTCCTCGGCAAAAAGCTGATAAATTCCAGACTGTCCGAGGTGGCCGAGCTTTGCAGTAAGTACGCGGATATTGATGTGACCAAGGAAAGCATCCCCGTTTATCCTTCTGTTCATTTCTTTATGGGTGGTTTGGCGGTCAGCCGCGACCATAAAACGTCTATTGACAATTTGTACGCCGTAGGCGAGTGCGCATCCATGTATCACGGTGCCAACCGATTGGGCGGCAACTCTTTGCTGGCGGCTATTTATAGCGGACAAGTTGCCGCAAAGGCAATCTGCGGTTTGCAGGAGAGCACCGACCGTCCCGACTTTGGCGAATATATTTCCGCTCAGGAGCGTGTGCTTGAAGAGCGACTTGCATCCAAGAGCCGTTTTTCCGCGGTCTACGTTCGCCACGAGATTGCAAAATTGCTGAATGATTGCCTCGGCATTACCAGAAACGCAGAAAAACTGACCGAGGGTATTCAAAGCGTGGATTATTATATATCCATCAGCGACAAGCTGATATACGATTCGGATGTATCGCCCTATATCGGATATTCGCTGCGGCCCATGCTGCTCCTTGCCCGTGCTATTCTTACCAGCGCCCTTGAGCGCAGGGAAACCCGCGGCGCGCATATCCGCGAGGACTATCCCGAATCCGACAGTGAGTTTGCCCTTTGCTCGGTTTGTGATTACAAAGACGGTGAACACAGAATCTCATATGTAAATGAGGATGAGTTATGATCGTAAAAATAAAACGCCGACGCACCCCTGATTCTGAATCCTATTGGCAGAGCTTTTTGTATGACGGTCCCGAGCACGTAACAGTTTCGGCTGTGCTTGATGCCCTCAACTATACCGATGATCTGTTTGATACCGAAGGGAATCCTGCGGCAAGGATCCGCTGGGAGTGCAGCTGTGTGCAGGCTGTTTGCGGCGGCTGCGCCATGGTAATCAACGGAGTTCCCGCGCTTGCCTGCAATACCTTTGTTGATGAGGTGGCGAA
>JAFYLI010000074.1 GCA_017537165.1 Oscillospiraceae bacterium
CATAAGCGCAGACCCCGAGAAGGATGCAGCGGATTCCAATATGCTCGTATGCATGGGCGGCGACGGAACGATTCTGGCCTGCTCAAAGCTGGCGGCCAGATACGGATTGCCTATACTTGGTATCAACTATGGACACAAAGGATTCATAGCTGCGCTGGAGCCTGACGAGATAGAGCTTCTCGGCGGTATACTCCATGGCGAATATGTAACCGAAAACAGAATGATGCTGGAAGCTAAGGTTATCCGCAACGGAGAAACTGTTTTTGAAGACTTTGGTCTTAATGAAACTGTTATAAAGAGTGCTGTATCGCACCCTGTAAAAGTTAAAGTCTTTGGCGATGGCGTTGAAATATCTGCCTTCAGCGGCGACGGTATTATCGTAGCCACACCTACCGGATCTACGGCATATTCGCTGTCTGCAGGCGGCCCCATCGTTGAGCCTAATGCAGAAAACCTTATACTTACGCCGATCTGCGCTCACTCTCTGAACCCGAGAACCGTAATCCTCAGAGGCAGCAGAACGGTCAATATTACGCTTGGATCAAATGTAGATACGATTCTATCTCTTGATGGTAATACCACGTTCCGTGTATTTCCCGATGATGTGATCGAAATCACAAAGTCTCGGTACGTAACTAACCTTATAGTTGGAACGAAGAGAAATTTCTACGAGATAGTAAAGCGAAAGCTCAACACCGATTTTTGAGTTGGAAGAAGGTCGAAACATGAAGAATGCAAGACAGGAAAAAATACTTGAAATAATCGAAACAATGGAGATAGAGACCCAAAATCAGCTTATTGACGCTCTGCGCAGCCATGGGTTTAACAGTACGCAGGCAACTGTCTCCAGAGATATGCGAGAACTGCGACTGGTTAAGGAACTTTCCGAGAGTGGCGGATATAAGTACGTTGCGCCCAGCGAAAGTCCCGTTCATAACTATTCCGATCGCTTGAGAAACATATTCCGCGAGTGCGTTACCTCGGTTAGCTGCGCCCAGAACCTTATTGTTATCAAGACTTTGCCCGGCCTCGCTCCTGCGGCTTGCTCGGCAATAGACGGCATGGATATCAAGGAACTGGTAGGCTCTATAGCAGGTGACGATACTGGATTTTTGGCAATGACCGATAACGATGCAGCGCATAGCTTCTGCGATGAGATGCGCGCAATGATGAAATAATTCGGAGGCATAGCTGTGCTTAATTTGCTCCATATAGAAAATGTCGCGGTTATCGAGCGGGCCGATATTGAATTCGGTGCCGGTATGAACGTCTTTACGGGCGAAACCGGTGCGGGTAAATCGATAATCATTGACTCTATAAATGCAATACTTGGCGACCGTGTGTCAAAGGATCTTGTGCGCACGGGCGCGGCTAATGCTGTCATAACGGCGGAACTTACCGCAGATAACGTGCCTATGTCATGGTTCGGGGAGAACGATATCGAGCCCGATGCAGACGGACAGATTATTCTCATGCGTAAAATATCCGCAGACGGCAAGAGCTCGTCGCGCATCAACGGAGTTCCCGTCAGCGCAACGCAGCTGCGTGCTCTCGGTGAATACCTCATAGATCTCCACGGTCAGAATGACGGACAAAAGCTGCTTCGTGAAGCTAACCACAGAGCATATCTTGACGGTTACGCAGGTCTTGGCGATGAACTTGAAGCATACCGCGCAGAATATAAAGAATATACCGCTATGAAGCGTAAGCTTGAGGAACTGCGGGAAGGTGAAGCGGATAAAGAATATCGCATCGAGAGCTTGCGCAGAAAAATCGGAGAAATTGAGCGTGTTGACCCGCAGGAAGGTGAGTACGAGCAGCTTTCCGAGCGCCGCGACCTGCTCAATAACGCAGGTAAGATAACTGACAGACTTGATGGTGCATACCGCGCCCTTTACGGCAGCGACACAAATGACGGCGCAATATCCATGCTGATGGAGGCCGAGGGAGAACTGTCAACGGCAGGCCGATTTACCGACGCTGCAGACGAGCTTTATAACGAACTTAACGATTTACGATACAGAGTTACTGATGTATCGGACCGCATACAGAGCCTGCTTGACGAGCTTGATTTCTCGCCCGGTGAGCTGGAGCGTATAGAGGCACGTTTGAGTGCCATAAATAAGCTGCGCAAGAAATACGGAACCGTAGAAGAAATGCGCGAGGCTTTGGAGCAGGCAAGAAACGAGCTTGAAGATACCGAATATCTCACCGAGAATATTGAGAAGCTCGAAGGCGAGCTTTGGAAAAAGAAAAAAGCCGTTGCGGCAAAGGCTGCCGCAATATCCGAAAAACGCAGAAAAGCTGCCGAAATACTGGAAAAGCAGATAGTTTCCGAGCTTTCGGGCCTTAATATGCCCGGTGTGCGCTTTGCGGCAGAACTGTTGCCCAAGGATAATGAGGACGGTTTTGACGCATTCGGCTGCGATAATGTGCGCTTTATCATGTCTGCCAACGCAGGCGAAGAAATGGGACGCATAAGCAAAATCGCTTCCGGCGGTGAGCTTTCCAGAATCATGCTTGCCATGAAGACCGTGCTTTCGGGCGCCGAGGATGCTCAGACTATGATTTTCGACGAGATAGATACGGGTGTTTCGGGACGCGCGGCGCAGAAGGTAGCGGAAAAGCTTGCGGCACTCAGTCGAGGACGTCAGGTTCTGTGTGTTACCCATCTTCCGCAGCTTGCCGTAATGGCAGATGCCCATTTCCTTGTTGAAAAGGGAAGTGACGGCGAGCGTACGTTCACCAAGGTAACTCGTCTTGAAGACCGTGCCCGCTTTGAGGAGATTGCCCGCATAACCGGCGGCTCCAATATAACGGAAACCCTTCTCGAAAGCGCAGCGGAGCAGATATCCGCTGCGGAAGAGTTCAAGGCAAGTTTGTGAATAAAAGATAAGGAGAAAATAATATGAAGCCTAAAGTTGTTTCGATTTTTGGTGTACGATCCGATGCTATTAAAATGGCGCCCGTTGTTAATGCACTGAAAAATCAAGATAAAATAGATTCAATAGTTCTTGCAACAGGGCAGCATTCTTCTATGCTTGACGAAGTACTTGAGTTGTTTGATATTGTTCCTGACTACAATTTGAAGTTGATGAACAGAGTATCTTCTATGATAGATTTCATTGCAACGGCAATGGTAGAAATGGGACAGATACTTGAAAAGGAAAAGCCGGATTTGGTTTTGGTTCACGGTGATACCAACACCTCTATTGCAGGTAGTCTTGCTGGTTTGTATTCGGGTATTAAAGTTGCGCATATAGAAGGCGGTCTGCGTTCGGGCGACAAATTTAATCCTTACCCCGAAGAGATAAACCGCAGACTGGACGACATTATCAGCGAACTGTATTTTGTGCCTACCAGCTCAAATAGAAAAAATCTTGACTTTAAAGAATATAATCAAGAACATGTTTTCATTACGGGAAACACCGGAATTGATGCCCTGCTGAGTCTTGCCTCGGACGAAATCGAAACGAACATTCCTTTGCTGCAAGAGATTTACGATTCAAAGCAGAAAATTATTGCAGTTACAATGCATAGACGCGAAAACTGGGGCGAATCCTTCAAGAATACGCTGGATGCATTCAAACAGATAGTGGAAAACGAAAAGGACGTAGTTATAGTATATCCCGTTCACCTTAACCCCAATGTAAAAGATGTTGCGTATGCTGAGCTTGAAGGAATAGACAGAATTGTTTTGACCGAGCCCTTGAACTATCGAGAATTTGCAGGCCTCATGCAGAAATCTCAAATGATTATTACAGATTCCGGCGGAATTCAGGAAGAGGCCCCTGCGCTTGGAAAGCCTGTTCTTGTAATCCGTGACAATACAGAACGTTGGGAAGCTGTCGAAGCAGGAACCGTAAAGCTTATCGGTTCTAACACAGAGAAGATTGTAAGCGAAACACACAAACTGCTGCACGATAATGATTATTACGCGAGCATGTCAGAGGCACGAAATCCTTATGGAGACGGAAAAGCAACAGAGAGAATAATTGAGTATCTGTATTACTATTTCGGTTTAAGAGATACTCGTCCTGATGAGTTTCCAGGTTGATATAGGTGTAAAAATTACTTAGGTATGAATAAAACTATTTTCATTATGTTATTGAGAAATTAAATTAACCTCTTGACAATAGTGTTTCAATGTGCTAAATTAAGCGAAATTCTTCAAGGAGGAAAGACGATGTTCAACCATATTCACACTATGAATATGTATATGAAGCGCGCAAACGGTATGTATACCTCAGCGGGCTGGCATTGTCGTACCCTCGGATAAGATTATAAAATCATTTTATAACCGATGAACACAGTGCAAGCTATTTTGGATCCGATAGCTTGCACTGTTTTTATTTGGACGGATAATTTAATGCCATACGGTTAAAAAAGCGTTTTAACGCAGTGGATGATGGCGGGCGACCACGCAGGGTCGCCCCTACAAAATGACATTTAGGTTTACGGCGTAGGGGCCGCCCTGCGTGGCGGCCCGCAATAACAGTGGCATAAGTCCAAAATTGATATTCAAACGAAAGGAAGATTAAAATGCTTACACATAAAGGCACAGTTGAAATAAAAACAGAGCGATTGCTGCTCAGACGATTCACTCTTGATGATGTGCAGCCTATGTTTGAAAATTGGGCAAATGACGAGCGTGTAACGCGCTACCTCACATGGGAACCCCACAAGGAAATTGAAGTTACCAAATGTCTTGTCGGGATTTGGTGCAATGACTATGATAATCCTGAGCATTACTGTTGGGCCATGGAACTGGACGGACAGCCTATCGGCAGCATCAGCGTAGTTCATTTCGATGAAAGGTCAGATCGTGCCGAACTTGGCTATTGCATGGGTTATGATTGGTGGGGCAAGGGAATTATGACCGAAGCCATAACCGCACTGGTAGATTTCCTGTTTGCCGAGGTTGGCTGCAACCGTTTGGAGATAGTGCATCTTATCGAAAATCCCGCGTCCGGTAGAGTGGCGCAGAAATGTGGGTTTACGAAAGAGGGAGTTCGCCGTGAGTATTTCAATAAGAACGGTGCATTCCACGACGATGTGTTTTATGCTCTACTGAAAAAAGAGTGGCTTGCAGGAAAGGGTGAAGGAAAGTGAATTACCGTATAATTGACGGAGCGGAAACCATGCGCATGGATGAAGTCATGGCTCTGCTTGGTATGACCTATTGGGCGGATAAACGCAGCAGGGAACTGGTTGAATTGTCTATGAAGCACTCCAAATGCTACGGAGTTTTTGTTGACGATGAAGATAAACTGGTCGGCTTTGCCCGTGTTATTTCCGATTTCGCCACTACATACTATCTGTGCGATGTTATAATAGATCCCGACTATCGGAACAACGGCTTTGGTGCGGCGCTGGTTGGGTATATTGAAAATCTGCCCGAATATCAGGGCCTGCGCGGTGTTCTCATAACCCGCGATGCACATGGATTGTATGAAAAGTTCGGATATGAGACTCTCAACGGGCGCGCCATGGTAAAGGGCTTAAATTGCTGAATGTAAACTGTTGACAAAAGTCCGAACTTGTGATAAAACCTATTAGGAATATGAAAAAGGCTGAGAAGAGAAGAAGTAGCCGCGTTTCGTCCGCACAGAGAGGCTTCGGTTGGTGCAAGGAGCAGGGAAGAGCGCAGTGAATACATCTCGGAGCCGCCGCCCGAAATTCTGAGTAGGCGCGGAACGGGAGCGCCCGTTACAGCGCAGGGATATTCCCGCTGAGGCTCGTGCCGTGAGGTATGGGCGAAGCAGAGGTGGTACCGCGATTAATTGTCGCCCTCTGTCGGATCATGTCCGACGGAGGGCGTTTTTTGTTTATGTGTTCAAAGTTTTGTCATTCTGAGCGGAGCGAAGAATCTCCGCTGTTGGAATAACTAAGCACTGAAATAAAAGAAAAATTTTTATATAGGAGAATGTAAAATGACTGTTTACGAAGAACTCG
Source organism: Oscillospiraceae bacterium (assembly GCA_017537165.1). Lineage (GTDB taxonomy): Bacteria > Bacillota > Clostridia > Oscillospirales > Oscillospiraceae > RGIG6375. Next base: position 5,956 of record JAFYLI010000074.1, read on the forward strand.
TTGCCCGTGGCCTTATTGCCCAGGTAACTGACGAAAAAGAGGTTGCCGAGCTTATCAATACCGGTAAGGCTACCTTCTACATTGGCTTTGACTGCACCGCTGACTCTCTGCACGTTGGTCACTTTATGGCTCTGTGCCTTATGAAGCGTCTGCAGATGGCCGGCAACAAGCCCATCGCCCTTATCGGCGGCGGCACCACCATGGTTGGCGACCCCTCCGGCCGTACCGACATGCGTAAGATGCTCACCAAGGAAGATATCGACTATAACGCAGAGTGCTTCAAGCGCCAGATGGAGAAGTTTATCGAGTTTGGCGACGGCAAGGCTCTTATGCTCAATAACGCTGAGTGGCTGCTGAGCCTTAACTACGTTGAGCTGCTGCGCGAGGTTGGCGCATGCTTCTCCGTTAACAATATGCTCCGCGCTGAGTGCTACAAGCAGCGTATGGAGAAGGGTCTCAGCTTCCTTGAGTTCAACTACATGATCATGCAGAGCTATGACTTCTACCACATGTTCCAGCACTACGGCTGCAATATGCAGTTCGGCGGCAACGACCAGTGGAGCAACATGCTCGGCGGTACCGAGCTTATCCGTCGTAAGCTGGGCAAGGATGCTCACGCTATGACCATCACTCTGCTGCTCAACTCCGAAGGTAAGAAGATGGGTAAGACCGCTTCCGGCGCAGTATGGCTCGATCCCAATAAGACTACCCCCTACGATTTCTACCAGTACTGGCGTAATGTTGATGACGCTGACGTTATCAAGTGCCTCAAGATGCTCACCTTCCTGCCCCTCGAGCAGATTCAGGAAATGGAAAGCTGGGAAGGCAGCCAGCTGAACAAGGCCAAGGAGATCCTGGCTTATGAGCTTACCGCTCTCGTTCACTCTCAGGAAGAGGCTGCAAAGGCTCAGGAGACCGCACGCGGCCTGTTTACCAGCGGCGGCGATATTGCCAACATGCCCGCTACCGAGGTTCCCGCAGAGAAGTTTGCTGAGGATGGTACCGTCGGTGCTATTGACCTGCTGGTTATCAGCGGCCTCTGCTCTTCCAACGGCGACGCTCGTCGTAATATTCAGCAGGGCGGCGTTGAAATCGCAGGCAATAAGGTAACCGATGTTTCGGTTCGCTTCACCAAGGAAGACCTTGCAGGTGACGGCCTTGTTGTAAAGCGCGGTAAGAAGAATTTCCATCGCGTATTCGTAAAGTAAAAAATTATGGGAGTCAACTCATATCGAGTTGACTCCCGTTTTAATTTAGTCAAATGCAGGACCCATATAAATCGGACTGTCAGAGATAGATCGGCTGACTATTCCGAATGTTTTTGCATTTTCGGCAGGCACTTCATTTGTGAGTGTGCGGTACGTAAGTTCTTCTGCGTCGAGATGCCAAAGCAGAGCGGCTGCAAAGCCGCGGACGTTTTCGTTTGAACAGAGCAGTTCCGTAACGAAAAGTGTGTCACGGCATTCGTATGCTGCGATAGCGTATGCATCGTCGGAACGTATCACAAAAAGATCCTCGGAGATTTTTTCGAGGAAACGCAGCGCAGAGTCGTTGTATTTCATATGCGGAACATTAGCCAGAAGTTCCTCGCGCAGTTGTCCGTATTCTGCGGCAGATATGGACGTTAATTCTGCTTTGACGGCGCCCTCACGTTCAATCGTGTATTCTGTGGCATAAAGTGCAGGAACGTAGCCTGCGCCCTTGTAATACTCGAAGAGCTCTGCGTTTGCGGGAACAAGGCAGGAAACACCGTATTTTTCAGCGCAGAAATCGCGGCAAGCGACAGTTAAAGCTTTGCCGATGCCTTGTCCGCGAAATTCGGGGTGAACACCGATGGCATAGACATACGGGCAGGGAAGTGCCACGCCGCCATTCGTGTAGGTGAATATATTCAATACGTACGCAGAACCTACATATAAACCGTCTTGTTCCGCGGCAAATGCTGTCATATCATCTGCAAGAAACGTGAAAAAATCGGATATAAAGATTTCGTCATCGTGAAATACATCCGTCCATAATTTTTGCAGTTCCTTGGGGTTGTCGGTGCTAATCTTACGTATTTCAGTCACTATTTGATCACCGCCATGTATTTTTCTTCAATTATTTCAGGGTAGTATGAAAGTTTTGCTTTGCGAAGATTTTCGAGGCCCATATCATCTTCTCGATTGATATATTCTACCTCGGGATATTTTTCTTTTACCATGCGAACGAACTCGCGGTTTATCATAGGATATGTACCTGCGATAGTTGCATCTGCTTTCTCAAAATGAACGATATATGTGTCCTTGCATATCCTTTCACCCACGGCGAAAGCACACGGTCTGTCGCCGATATAAAGATAGATACCGTCAAGCTTAAGCTCTGTGAAATATGACATCGCTATGCGCATTGCGCGGGCCTCGTCGAAAGCGCTTTCGTATGCTTCTTCGTCACGAGCGGCGATCCACTCGCCAACCATATCTGCCCAAAGGGAGCTATTGTCGGTGGTCATTTCTACGGTATGCCACTCGTACTCGGCAGTGAAGCGATTTATAAAATTACGCTTGGAATGCAGCTTTTTACCGGCCAAAGTGGAGAGCTTTTCGGCGGAATAAATATAGTCGAAAAGGTCGCGCACAGGCGTGATCTCAAATTTGTCGGGGAAAAGCTCTTCGAGCAGTTCCGCTTTGTCGGCAGGAATTGCATGGAGAATAAAATCTTCGCCCAGTTCAGCGCAATGCTCAATAAGCTTGTTTATAACGAGGGCAAGCTGTTCGTTGGATTTTGCTCCGATAGGGTACGAATAGTAATTGCTGTCGTCTACGCTGGTGCATATAATAAGGCAACCGTCAATAACGACTTGCTTTGCCTGAAAACTTTCACCCCAAGCGAATATATTGGTAAAACTGTAGTCTGCGTTGCGGATGCCCGCATCATATATTATAGGATAAATCCACTCCCTGTCGGTGAGTGCGACAGGTTTGAAATCCAACATGAAAAATTACACCTCGGTTATAGAGTATGGTCGCAAATTTCTTTTATTTTGTCCCTGAGGCGTATAAGATCCTCGAAGGTTTCGGGGCGTTTTCCGGGGTCACGGAGAAGTGCGGCGGGGTGGTAAAGGGCCATAATTTTAGCACCGTTATAATCAAACCATTGACCGTGTTCTTTGGTTATACGGAAATCGCTCTTTATAAAACGCATGGCAGATATTCTGCCAAGACATACGATGATTTTGGGCTGAAGAAGCTCCAGCTGCGCATTGAGCCACTTGAGACACGCTGCCTGTTCATCGGGGAGCGGGTCGCGATTTTTGGGCGGACGGCATTTAACGGTATTGGCAATATATATTTTGCTGCGATCAAGGTCGATCATAGCAAGCATGTCGTCAAGCAGTTTTCCTGCACGTCCGACAAAAGGCTCGCCCTGCAGATCTTCCTGCTCGCCGGGACCTTCACCTATAAACAAAACCTCAGCATTTTGGCTGCCTACGCCGAAAACAACGTTTGTGCGGGTTTGACAAAGCTGGCAGTCAGTGCATGAGAGACAAGCATTTTTTAAACTTTCCCAATCAAGCATACAATATGTATCCTTTCAATTTTTATAAGGGTATAAAACTAAACTCTCTATTAAATTATAGCATTATGGGAATTTATTTGCAATGGATATAATAAAATAGATTGAGTAAACCGTACTGCACCTTTTGGGCAAAATGAAATAAATCGCATTGCAAATTAACATGTTTTTGAGAAAATTTTATATATTTATACTTGCAAAGCAGGGAAGTGTATGCTATAATGCATACATAAAAAATCACAAGGAGTGTGCAGCTCAAATGAAATTTGCTGATAGCAAGATTAAAAGCGGTATTTATACCTTCCTCGTATTTATCCTTATCATGTTCGAAATGAGTATCCTTTCCGGCTTTAGATTCGTCTTCGAAGGCGGCGCTAAGGACAGATATGGCAACGGTCTCAGCCTTGAGAAGGTTGCTAATGTTGAGCTTCTTGGTAAGAACCTCGGTTGGAACTATATTGTATGCTCCATCCTCATCATCGTTGCTATGATCGGCTTCGCTCTGTGGCTTGGCTACAACAGAAACTTCGGTGGCGTTGTTGCTATGGTTGTTGTTAACCTGCTCCCCATCCTTGGTCTTATTATCGGCACCGAGAAGTGCTTCAACTTCTTCTGGGGTTACGGCACTGCTCACTTCCTGCCCACCATGTCTCTCCTTGGCATGCATCTGAACAGAAACTGGGTTGTTCACATCATCTTCATCGTTGTTGTTTTGGCTCTTACCGTTGGCGGTTTCTTCGTAGGTAAGGCTATCAGAGCCGTACACGCTGCAAAGTACGAGTACGACGACTAATACATAGTTGAATATCTCAAGAGCCGGTCAATGACCGGCTCTTTTTTTTCTTTGCCTTTACATTGCAAGTGTTCCGTTTTCACTTTCGAGAAGGCGAATAATTTTTTCCTGCTCACAAGTTTCTGTGTTTATATAAACAATATAGTGATCGCCGCGTTCATTTTCGCATTTGAATTCATAACAGAATACCTCGTTTTTTCCGCTGGTGGGAATAACG
>JAFYLI010000075.1 GCA_017537165.1 Oscillospiraceae bacterium
AGAAAGACGATCATCAACTCCAATCTAAGCATTGATGAAATTCGCCGCCGCTACTCGGTGCAGATAGCTTCCCGCCTGCAGGGCGAGTATACCGTGCTCAGCTTCGTTGGTCAGGATATAAGACAGAGAAAACATTGAGATGAAAAACATCCCCGCACCGATCAGGTGCGGGGATGTTTGGCGTTAGTGGCGGAATTTTACGCGGAAGTAAGGTATGGTATCGTTTCCGAAGTTGGAAGATTCTACTTGGTAGTGCGCGGCATGCTCGGTAAGTTTGCAGGTAACAACGGTATCGCTGCCGTCCTGATATATCTCTGCATCGGTAACGAAGTGGCTGTCCCGTCCGAGGCTGCCCTCGGGGAACAAATAGGGATATTCGGGATACGGATATGGGTCGGGCCACTGGCTTATGTCTTCGTTGGACACACCGCCGCTCTCGAGATAGGTGTTATACATGCGAATGGTGAAAATGTCTCCGTCCATAAAAATATCAAAACTGGGGCAGGTGGTAACGGCGGGGAAGAAGGACTGATAAGATTCATTACTGTTGCCGCAGGGAATGAAAGAGAAGGAAAGTCCGTTGGCATCTATGCGGGCGTCGTAAAGTTGCGTTTCACGAGAGCTGTCAGCGGGTTTTCCTTCGGAACCGTCCCAATAGCCGATATATACCGGCTCGGTAACGTCCAGCCACATGGGATACTCCGCAATGTCGAGCGGCCAAGTATCCCCCACGCCGTGTACCTTTGCCGTACCGCTTGCGGGCATACCTTTGTACGGAACTTCGGAGTTGACACCGCTATGGGTGAAAGCAAGACTGCAAACACCCTTTATTTCGTAAGAAGTGAATTCCATAGTTCCCGTAAGCTGCTGTATGTTGCCGCTTTGGCGGAATACCCAGAAAAAGAGGGATATGGTTGGAGCGTTGTTTTGAGCGAGTTCGATAAGAAAGTCCCCGGAGTAGGGGACGATTTCCTTTACGAAGAAATGTTCCTCGCCGCAATGATCCAACACTATCTTAGCTGCAGCATCCTCGGACAGAGGATATTTGAACTTTGTGTCTGATGAAAGGTCGGAGGGGGTGGAGGCGGGCTCCGGAGTTTGAGAGGGAGTTGGCGTGGGTGCGGGCGGTTCGGTGAACGGCGTGTTCTGCGCGGAACAACCCACTGCAAGCAGCATGCACAGCGATAGGAAAAGAATGAGAGATTTTTTCATAGGCAACAACTCCTTTCAAGCAACAAGGCAGCGGAAATCGGCACGCATGGGTGCGGTTTCTGCTGCCTTGATTTTATTGCATTACCATGCGGTCATTTCTTCCTTTTCGGTCTGGGTGCGGTACATGCGGGCGTAGATGCCGTCCTGAGCAAGCAGCTCTTCATGAGAACCTCGCTCGACTATCTTGCCTTCTTCTACCACGAGAATGCAGGTTGCGTTCTTTACGGTGGACAGTCGGTGGGCGATGGCGAGAATGGTGTGGCTGCCGCTGAGTTCGTTGATAGAGCGCTGGATCATGCGCTCGGTCTCTGCGTCGACGGAAGAGGTGGCCTCGTCGAGGATAAGTACGGGAGCCTGAACGAGGATGGCGCGGGCGATGGCTATACGCTGCTTCTGACCGCCGGAGAGCTTGACTCCGCGCTCACCGGTGAGAGTATCGTAACCCTCGGGCATTTCCATAATGTCGTCATGGATGCGGGCTGCCTTGGCAGCTTCTATTATCTCTTCACGGCTTGCACCGGGGCGGCCGAAGGAAATGTTGTCGGCAATGGTGCTGTTGAAGAGGAAGGTGTCCTGAGGAACGAAGGCTATGGCGCGGCGCAGGGAGGCCAGTGAAAGCTTCTTCAGGTCAACGCCGTCCATCTTTATGCTGCCCTTATCGGGATCGTAGAATCGGTTGGCCAGCTTGACGAGGGTGGTCTTACCGACGCCCGTGGGGCCGACGATGGCGTAGAACTCGCCGGGCTTTACGCTGAAGCTTACGTCCTCGAGGATGGGCTTTTCGGCGGTGTAGCCGAAGCCTACGTTTTCGAAGGTGATGTTGCCTTCGGGCTTTGCGATCTCTACTGCGTTCTCGTCATCGTGGATCTGAATGGGCTGGTCTACGATTTCCAGTACGCGCTCTGCGGAGGCGATGGCGCGCTGTGCCTGCTCCAAGAGATTGGTGAGACCGGTGATGGGAGCGTAGAACAGAGAGAGGTAAAGCAGGAAACCGACTACGTAAGAAACGGAAATGTTGCCGTAGAAAGCAAGCAGACCGCCTATACCGAGGACGATAACCGTGCCGAAAGAGGTGAGGAACTCAATAAAGGGGTGGAAGAAAGCACCGATGTAAACGCTTTCGTACATGGCCTCTGAGAACTCGTTTACGGACTCGTTGACCTTTGCGGCCTGACGCTTTTCCTGAGCGAATACGCGGATCTCCTGAATGCCGGAGAAGCTGTCCTGCAGAGCTGCGTTCATTTCGCCGGTAGCCTTTTGGGTGCGGCGGAAGGTGGGGGTGATGCGCTTGGTAAATACCTTGCAGATGATAATGATAAAGGGCAGGGGAATGCAGGTCAGCGCTGCGAGAACGGGGTTCATGGTGAACAGAATAACGGTAACGCCGACAAAGGTGATGATGTTGGTTGCGGATTCGGGAATGATGTGGGCGTAGAGCTGCTCAAAGTTGGCAGTGTCGTTGACAACGCGGCTCATCAGGTCGCCGGTCTTGGTGGAGGTGAAATATTCGGTGTCAAAGGTCTGCATGCGGCTGTAAAGCTTCATGCGGATCTCGTGAACGACGCGCCATGCGGCCTTGTGAGCCAGCACGTTGGAGGTGAAGCGGAAGAGTCCGCGGATTATGTAGAGGGCGAGGATGATGATGACGAGAACGAGTATGCGCTTCAGTGCGGCTTCATCAACGCCGCCTTCCAGTTCTTCGACTATCATGGTCTGTACTCTTGGGGTGATAAGACTGAAGATGGTCATGATGATTATGCAGATCGCCGAGATGATCAGGTAGCCTTTGTAGGCTTTGGCCTCTTTGGCCAAGCGAAGCAGGGTTTTCAAAAAGCATCCACCTTTCTGTAATTTATGATTAAATCAAGTGTATCACCGTTTTGGAGAATATACAATATAAATGCGGAACGGAAAGACGAAAATATGGCGCCGAGAGTTTGTGCATATCGCGGTATTGCACGGACGCAATATAAATTTTTGTTCAATAGATATTGACTAAAAGGGAAAATAATTGTAAAATACCATAGCTTTGCCCCGAATGTTAGGGAAAAACCTCGAAATCGTCGATTTTTGCGCCGAGAACGCGGTTTTTGTTCGCTTTTTATCTAAAACTTCGAAAGTTTTTCATACTTTGGCTGTTAATTTGTTTCAATTTACAGTTGATTATATGGGAAAAAGTATATATAATAACGGGGATATGATGTACCCGTGTGGGGAAGTGCGCCCGTTCGGCCCTTCTCAACGGAAAGGAGACCGCTATGCACGAACATTTCCACGGCGAACACAGCCATGAGCATCCCCATTCCCACAGCCACGAGCATACCCATGACGGCGTGGCCCACACTCATGAGCATGTCCACGAGCACAACCATGGCCACCATCACGGCGATCACGGTCAGGCCCACAGCCACGATGAGCTCCATGCAATGGGTATCCCCCATGAGCATGACCACGGCACCGACCCTGCAGTGAAGGAAAGCCGCGCACTTCTGGATTTCATGCTCCATCATAATATTCACCATGCAGAAGAGCTTGAAGAGCTGGCAGGTAAGCTTCGCGAGATCGGCAGAGCCGAGGCAGCAGAGCGTATTGCCGCCGCAGTTACCTTCTTCAATCAGGGTAACGCAGAACTCAACGAAGCTCTCATGCTCGTAAGCGAGTAAGGAGGAGCATTATGTGCCTTGCAACCGCTATGGTAAATAAGAGCGGCACCGAGACCGTTCTGGCAAAGAACATCAGCAAGATCAGCATCGAGGGCGATAACATCGTTATGGTGGACATCCTCGGCGAAGAATTCGTAGTTGAGGGTACTCTTCTCTCCGCAGATCTTGTAAACGGTGTTGTAAAGATCCAGGCAGCCTGAGGCGCCTGACCACCAATTTATTCAGGAGGTAAGCCCATGCCTATTACTATTGCTGTCGCCGGTAAAGGCGGCACCGGTAAGACTTCGCTCAGCGGACTTATCATCCACTACCTGAGCAAAAAAGGAAAGGGTCCCGTTCTGGCCGTCGATGCCGACGCCAACTCCAACCTCAATGAGGTTCTCGGCGTAGAGGTAGAGACCACTCTCGGCGATATCCGCGAGGAGATCGCTCAGGCAGAACTGATGGATCCCAGCCCCATCCCCGCAGGTATGTCCAAGCAGGATTATGCCGAAATAAAGTTCAACAGCGCCCTTGCTGAGATGGATGATTACGATCTTCTCGTTATGGGCCGCACCCAGGGTCATGGCTGCTATTGCTTCGTCAACGGCCTGCTGCAGACCCAGGTTTCCAAGTATGCAGGTGGATATACCTACACTGTTGTTGACAATGAGGCCGGTATGGAACATATCAGCCGCGGCGTTCTTCCTAACGTAGATATTATCCTTCTTGTAAGCGACTGTTCCCGCCGCGGTGTTCAGGCGGTAGGTCGTATAGCCAGACTGGTGGAGAGCCTTGACCTGAAGGCAAAGCAGGTAAAGCTCATCATCAATAAGGCACCCGACGGTCAGCTTTCCGACGGTATCAAGGAAGAGATCGCACTTCAGCAGCTTGATCTTCTTGCTGTAGTTCCCATGGACGAGCTGGTCTATAAGTATGACACCGAAGGTATACCCCTTGTTAATCTGCCCGAGGACGCGCCCGTAAAGGTCGCGGTACGCGATATAATCCAAAAAATACATTTGTAAAAGGAGAATTGAAGATGCCTTTTAAAAAGCCTGTTCAAAAGTACAACGCATCTATCAACACCGTGGAGCTCGGCGTTGGCGACAAGAAGATCGTACTTGGCGGAGAGAACGTACTCCCCCTGTACACCTTTGACGGCGCCATCGAGAACGCACCCAAGGTAGGAATTGAGATTTCCAACCTCGGTTATGCAGACCAGGTTCCCGGCATCAGCGGCTTCTATGCTGACTGTGCAACCATCGCCGACATGGCAAAGAAGGCTGCTTCCATCGAAGCAGTTGATTTCGTATGTCTGAAGCTCGACAGCGCAGATCCCAACGGCAACGACGCTCCCATCGAGGATTGCGTTGCAACCGCTAAGGCTGTTGCTGAAGCTATCGACAAGCCCCTCGTTGTTGCAGGCTGCAAGAACGATGAGAAGGACGCAGCTCTCTTCACCAAGATTGCTGACGCTCTCCAGGGCAAGAACGTTCTTATGTTCTCCGCTAAGGAAGCTAACTACAAGGGTATCGCTGCTTCCGCCGGTCTCGCTTACAACCAGAAGGTTGGCGCTGAGTCCGCTGTTGACATCAACCTTGCTAAGCAGCTCAACGTTCTCATCACTCAGATGGGCGTAAACGCTGCAAACGTAGTTATGAACACCGGTGCTGCTGCTGCAGGTTACGGTTTCGAGTACGTTGTTTCCACCATGGACCGTGTTAAGGCTGCTGCTCTGGGCCAGAACGACGTTTCCCTCCAGCTCCCCATCATGACTCCCGTAGGTTCTGAGACCTGGGGCGTTAAGGAGTCCATCGCTTCCGAAGAAGATATGCCCGCATGGGGCAGCCAGGAGAAGAGAGGTATCGGCATGGAAGTTACCACCGCTGCTGCCGTTCTCGCTTCCGGTTCTAACGCAGTTATCCTCAGACATCCTGAGTCTGTTGCTGCGGTTGCCAAGATGATCAAAGAACTTATCTGAGGAGGACTACTGTAATGGCACTTAAAGGTATTGATATATTTAAGCTCACTCCTAAGACCAACTGTAAGGAGTGCGGCAACCCCACCTGCATGGCTTTCTCCATGAAGGTTGCTTCCGGTGCAGTTGAAATCACCAAATGCCCCCACCTCTCCGATGAGGTTCTGGCACAGGTTAACGAGTCCAATGCACCTCCCATGAAGACCATCGCTGTTAAGGCCGGCGACGTTGAGTTCAAGCTCGGCGGCGAGACCGTTCTTTACAGACACGAGAAGACCTTCGTAAGCAAGACCCTCTATGCTATGACCCTTTGCACCGACAGAGATGACAACGATGCAAGACTGGCTGAGAGCATGAAGGTTGACTACGATCGTATCGGCGAGCGTATGTACAGCGAGTTCATTTTCGTCAACTGCGGCGAGAAGAAGGACGAGTTCGTTGCTCTTGCTCAGAAGGCTGCTGCTGCAAACCGCGGCGTAGTTCTCAACTGCTCTGACGTTGAGACCATGAAGGCTGCTGCTACCGCTATCAAGGACGCTCAGCCCATCCTCAATGGCGCAAACGCTTCCAACTATGAGGCTATGAGCGCTGTTGCTACCGAGCTCGGCTGCATCCTCGGCGTTTCCGGCGCTGACCTCGACGAGCTGTATGACACCGTTACTAAGATCGAAGCTCTCGGCAACAAGAACCTCATCCTCGATGTAGGCACCGCTTCCGTTAAGGCTGCTTTCGAGGGTGCTGTTCAGATCCGCCGCGCTGCTCTCCTCAACAAGGACAGAACCTTCGGCTATCCCACCATCGTTAACGTTGCTAAGCTGGCTGCCGGCGACGAGGCTTTCGAGACCGCTCTCGCTTCCCTCTTCACCATGAAGTACGGCTCCATCGTTGTTCTCAGCGACATGACCTATGCAAAGTCCCTCGCTCTGCACGGCCTGCGCCAGAACGTATTCACCGATCCTCAGAAGCCCATGAAGGTCGAGCCCGGCATCTATCCCCTCAACAAGGCTGACGCTGATGCACCCTGCTGCCTCACCGTTGACTTTGCTCTTACTTACTTCGTCGTTTCCGGCGAGCTCGAGCGCTCCGGCGTTCCCTGCAACCTGCTCATCAGCGATGCTGGCGGTTACTCCGTTCTTACCGCTTGGGCTGCTGGTAAGCTGAGCGCAGGTACCATCGTTAAGTTCATCAACGAGTACGAAATCGCTAACAAGATCAACAACCGTACCCTTATCATCCCCGGTAAGGTCGCCGTTCTCAAGGGCGAGATCCAGGATAAGCTTCCTGATTGGAACGTTGTCGTTGGTCCTGCTGAAGCAGTTGGCCTCGTTAAGTTCATGAAGGACCTCCAGGCTTAATCAGCCGGAACCTATCCCCCCTAATATTTATAAGGAGAGATTATTACAATGGGTAAATTTGTAGTTATCGGTGAAAGAATTCACTGCATTTCCCCCGTTATCCGCGAGGCAATGAACACCATGAATCCCGAGCCCATCCTCAAGAGAGCTGAAGAGCAGCTCAAGGCTGGAGCTACTTATCTGGACCTGAACATCGGTCCTGCTGAGTCCAACGGCGAAGAGCTCATGAAGTGGGCTGTTACCACCCTCCAGGGCGCTTTCGATAACGTTCCCCTCGCTCTCGATACCGCTAACATGAAGGCTATCGAAGCTGGTATCTCTGTTTACAACCGTTCCAAGGGCAAGCCCATCGTTAACTCCGCTGACGCTGGCGACCGTATCGAGTACATCGATCTGGCTGCTAACAACGACGCTATCTGCGTAGCTCTCTGCTCCAAGGCTGGCGTTCCCGCTGACAACGATGAGCGTATGGCTTACCTCCAGGAAATGCTCGAGCGTGGTCTCACCCTCGGCATGGAGCCCGAAGATCTCTGGTTCGATCCTCTGTTCCTCGTTATCAAGGGCATGCAGGACAAGCAGATGGATGTTCTCGAGTTCATCAGAATGATCTCTGAGCAGGGCCTCAACTCCACCGGTGGTCTGTCCAACAACTCCAACGGTATGCCCAAGCACATCCGTCCCATCATGGATAGCGCTATGGTTGCTATGGCTATGATGTGCGGCCTCACCTCCGCTATCGTTAACCCCTGCGACCTGCGTCTCATGGAGACCATCAAGTCCTGCGACATCATCAAGAACGAGACTCTGTACGCTGACAGCTATCTCGAGATCTAATAGCAGAACCACTTGCTCCTAAAAGGACAATGCGGGGAGCGGATATCCGCTCCCCGCTTTTTCTTTGAAACCCCTCAAACAGAGAAAAGCATCCTCCCAAGCGGGTGTTTTTCTGTGTTTGAGGACTTATACGGTTGCGGAATTTTTTCCGACGACAAGAAAGGATGTATAGAAAATGGAACGTAAAATCACTTTTGCTATCGAAGGCATGGGTAACGTTGAGATTTCTGCCATCGCCGGCGAGAATATTCTGGAACTGGCAAGAAAGGCCAACGTTGCAATCGATGCTCCCTGCTCCGGTAACGGCTCCTGCGGTAAGTGCCGCGTAAAGCTGCTGGAAGGTGAGATCGAGTCCCGTATTACCCGTCATATCACCGAGGAAGATTATGCCGCAGGCTGGCGCCTTGCTTGCGAAAGCAAGGTAGGCGAGAGCGATGCCGTAATCATGGTTCCCGATATTGCCTCTGCTTATCGCAGCAGAATGAAGATCGCCGACCTTACCGATACCGCTGAGATCGAGATTTTCAACACCACCAAGACTGAGATTTTCGGCACCGGTATTGCTACCGGCACCAAGCTCACCAAGGTTTCCGTAGAACTGGTCGAGCCCACTCTCGACGATGCTATGTCCGACCTGGAGCGTATCTCCATGGAGCTGGAAGGCCAGCTGGGCGAAGCAGTTGTTCCCACTCACTTTGCAGTATCCCGCCTGCCCAAGGCTCTTCGCAGCAGCGGCTTCAGAGCTGACTGCATCATCGAGGAGCGCAACGGTGCCAAGTATCTGGTTGACGTATGGGGCGCAGACGAAGAGCACAAGCTCTGCGGTATCGCAATAGATATCGGTACCACCACCGTTTCCGCCGTTCTCGTAGACCTTGAAAGCGGCGACATCCTCGCCAAGGCTTCTTCCGGTAACGGCCAGATCCGCTACGGTGCAGACGTTATCAACCGTATCATTGAGGCTACCAAGCCCAACGGCATCAAGAAGCTGCAGAAGGCTGTTATCGAGGAGACCATCACTCCCATTATCAGAAATATGTGCGCATCCGCAAAGATTGCCAAGGAAGATGTTTGCCGCGTAACCATCGCTGCAAATACCACCATGAACCACCTCTTTGCAGGCATTGACCCCGAATCCATCCGTATGGAGCCCTATGTTCCCGTATTCATGGACTTCACCGGTTTCTATGCAGCCGACGTTAACCTGCCCGTCAACCCCAATGCCGAGCTGGTCATAGCTCCCAATATCGGCAGCTATGTCGGTGGCGATATCACTGCAGGTACCCTTGCTTCCATGATGTGGAACAGCGAGGAGATGGCTCTGTTCATCGACCTCGGTACCAACGGCGAGCTGGTATTCGGTAACGCTGACTTCCTCATGAGCTGCGCTTGCTCCGCAGGCCCCGCTTTCGAGGGTGGCGACATCAGCTGCGGTATGCGTGCTACCGACGGCGCTATTGAAAGCTGCACCATCGACAAGGAGACCCTCAAGCCCTCTCTGGGCATCGTAGGCCCCGAGGGCACCAAGCCCATCGGTCTCTGCGGTTCCGGCCTTATCGATATGGTTGCCGAAATGTTCCGCTGCGGTATCATCAATCCCCTTGGCAAGATCAACGTTGAGGGCGAGCGCATCCGCTCCGATGAGTACGGCATGAAGAGCTACGTTATCGCATTCGCAGATGAGAGCGAGACCGGCCGCGAGATCACCCTTACCGAGGTTGACCTTGATAACTTCATTCGCGCCAAGGGTGCTATCTTCTCTGCAATCAAGATCATGCTTGAGTCCCTTGACTTCCCCATTGAGGTCATCACCAAGGTTATCATCGCAGGCGGTATCGGCAGCGGCATCAACATCAAGAATGCTATCCGCATCGGTATGCTGCCCGATATCGAGCATGAGTTCTACAGCTATATCGGCAACTCTTCGCTCTCCGGTGCATACGCTATGCTGATCTCCGAAGAGGCTCGCGATAAGGTTACCGAGCTTAAGAACAACATGACCTACATGGAGCTGAGCAGCAACCCCAACTACATGGACGAGTTCGTTGCATCCTGCTTCCTGCCCCACACCAACGCATCTCTCTTCCCCTCCGCAATGGAAGACTAATAACAAAAATTACGCCGCCTGCTCAGGCAGGCGGCGTATTGTCAGAATGGAGCGATACCAAATGGAAAAAAGGGAAATAGTCAATA
>JAFYLI010000076.1 GCA_017537165.1 Oscillospiraceae bacterium
AAGTTCGGCGCCATCTTCGTTGCAGTCTGCCTGTTCTTCTTCGCTTTCTCCACCGTTCTCAGCTGGAATATGTTTGGTAAGATCAACGTTACCTACCTCTTCGGCAAGAAGAACCCCAAGGCATGCACAACCATCTACACCATCATCGGTCTCGTATTTATCTTCCTTGGCACCATGGTTTCCAACGATCTGGTTTGGGAGCTCACCGACGCTTTCAACTACCTGATGGTTCTCCCCAACGCACTGGCTCTGTTCGCACTTTCCGGACTCGTTGTCAAGTCCATGAAGAACAGCAATCGACTGAAGTAAAAACTCTCTCTTTCTATAAGAAAGCAGCGACCCTGCCTCACGGCAAGGTCGCTGTTTTTGTATTTATTATGTATTATCTTATTTTCCGCAGCTGCAGCTTTTTCCGCCGCACTGCTTTGCATGAGGGCAGCCGATGCAGGTCGCGCCTTTTTTCTTGGCTCTTACGAGGTAGGCAACAATGCCTGCGATAATGGCTGCTACCACAACTATAATAATTGCATTTTCCATACTCAGTTACCTGCGACAGCCACAGGCTTGTGTGCCTTATCGTTTGCTTTAATGCGTGATACTATAAACGCTGCCGCGATCAAAATAGCAACCAGTCCCGCAACAGCGGCACCCACGTTGAGGGACGCTGCGTCGGTAACGAGAGTACCGATGGTATATACCAGATAGGACACAGTATAACCCACCGCAAACTGGAGACCTATGCCACCCCAAAGCCACTTTGCGCTCTTCATTTCGGCATTCATCGCGCCGATAGCGGCAAAGCAAGGGGGAGAATAAAGGTTAAACATGAGGTATGCCAGAGCAGCTATCTTAGTTATGGCAAAAACGGTTGCAACCTCACCGCCCGCCCCCTCAAGGATTGCCAGTTCTTCGGTATCAATGAGATTATCAAGACCAACGAAGCATACGGCAAGAGTGCCGACTACGTTTTCTTTGGCGATAAAGCCGGTGATGGCGGCAGCGGCAAGCTGCCAGCTGAGTACGCCCACGATGGGCACGAACAGGTAGGCAAAAGGAGTTGCGATGCCTGCAAGGATGGAGCTGTCTGCGCTTTCGGCGATCTTCAGGTTCCAGCCGAAGCTCTGCATTATATGTACGATGGTATTGCACAGCAGGATGATAGTGGCAGCCTTGACTATGTATGCCCAACCGCGGCTGCACATGGACTTGAATGCCGCCCAAAGGTCAGGAGCCTTATACTCGGGCAGTTCGATGATAAAGTAGTTCTTCTTTTTTATCTTCCAGCCTGCCACGCTGTTTACCAGCAGTGCTCCGAGGAAGATGAGTATTATACCCGAAAGGTACATGAGCGTGCTTACCCAGCCCGCATCATCAAAGAAAGCGCCCGCAAACAAGGCAATAACGGGAATTTTGGCACCGCAGGGCATAAAGGGTGCCAGCATGGCAGTGGCGCGGCGCTCGCGGTCGTTGCGAATGGTACGGCTGGCCATGATGCCGGGAACTGCACAGCCGATAGTGATAACGAATGGAATTACAGACTTGCCGGAAAGACCCACTCTTTTGAAAATAGGGTCAAGCACAACGGCAACTCGGGCCATATAACCGCAGTCCTCAAAGAGTGCAATGAGGAAGTACATTACCATGACCAAGGGCAGGAAGCCGATAACAGCTATCGCACCGCCGATAACGCCGTCAACCAGCAAGGCATACAGCAGCGGGCTTGCACCGCTCAGCATATCCCCTACCCAAGCCTGAAAAGACTCCAGCCAGCCAACCAGCACATCTGCAACGGGGGTACCTATCCACACCTGAGATATCTGGAATACGAGGAACATAACCACGGCAAAAATCGGAATACCCAGCCACTTATTGGTGAGTACATCATCTATCTTATCGCCGATGTTGCGGTCTTTGGTAAATACCTTACGGGACTCAACTTTACTGACGATACCGTTAACGAAAACAAAACGCTCACGGTCGGCAGCCTGAACGGCTTCCTTATCCGTCATATCCACGTCGCCCTGCGTATACGGTGCCGTCTGCTCGGCACCTGCACGCTTTACGGCAGTTTCGATGAGGGTTTTCAAGCCTTCGGCCGATATGGATGCGGTTTTTACCACGGGGCAGCCCAGCATAGTGCTCAGCGCCTCGGCGTCTATATTGGTTTCCTTTTTGGCGTTTATATCGCTCTTATTGAGCGCAACCACCATGGGGATGCCCAACTCAAGAAGCTGAGTTGTGAAAAAAAGGCTTCTGCTGAGATTGGTTGCATCGACGATGTTTATGATAACATCAGGATTTTCCTGCTGCACATAGGTGCTGGCAACACTTTCCTCAGAGGTAAAAGGCGACATGGAATACGCGCCGGGCAGATCAACGGCAATAAGCTGCTCGCTGCCGCTGTAATATGCCTTCTTTATGGGATGTTCCTTTTTATCTACGGTAACGCCCGCCCAGTTGCCGACTCTTTCGCTGCGGCCGGTCAAAGCGTTAAACATAGTTGTTTTACCCGAATTCGGGTTGCCCGTAAGCGCAATTCTCATTCTTCCGCCTCCCTGCGTGAGTTTAACGAGTTAGTCTAAGCTAACTCATGTTTAAAAAAATAGCGGCTGATTATACGGTGATAGCAGCCGCCAGCTGATTATCAATATTATAACGTCCGTCCTTTATGGACACCACACAGCTATGCTTGCGGCGGGTAACTACGGTAATGGGTTCGCCGCTGTAGCAGCCGAGAGAGAAAAGAAAAGCATCCAGCTCTTCGTCATCGGTTTTGATCTGGCGGATAATATATTCCCGGCCTTCAATTGCATTTCTCAAACTCATTAAAGATCACCACTCAATTTCAAAGTCGGACACAGCGATTAGCATATGCTAACTGCACCCGCAAAAGTTCGGTTAGCCTCAACTAACCATTGTTAGTATATCCGTTTTTTGGGGTTTTGTCAATATTTTTTCGCCGTTAATAAAAAAATTTTTTATTAAGAAAAAGCATCCGACCGCGCCGCAGCGAAGTCGGATGCCGAAAATATTAATCTTTGCGCTTATCTTTTGCGTAATCATGCTTGAGTATAAGTAGACGTGTAATTCTGTGGTTATCATCCACATGCTTTACAAGAACGGTGAAGTCCTCATAATCGAAGGCATCGAAAGCAACGGGCATAGCACCGATATTCTCGGTGGCCCAGCCGCCAACGGTAGCGCATTCGGTTTCCACATCCTCGTCATCCATATCCAGATTATCGAAGAAGTCTGTGAGGTTCATATCGCCCGAGCACTCAAAGCGGTTTTTGCCCAGCTCCTGCCACTCGTTCACGATATCGTCATTCTCGTCCCAAATCTCGCCTACCAGCTGCTCAAGAACGTCCTCCATGGTTACGATACCGGTTATGCCGCCATACTCGTCGGCAACTACTGCCATATGGGTACGGCTGCTGCGGAATTCGTTCATGATAGCATCCAGCTTCATGCTCTTGGGAATGAAAACGGGCTCCAGCAGCAGATCTGCCAGATTTACATCCTTGCTTTCCATCAGTTCATGGAGCAGGTGCTTCACGTAAAGGATACCAACTACATGGTCAACGGTCTTTTCATACACGGGGTAGCGGGAGAACTGAGTTTCGTGGATAACGCGGAGAATTTCCTCCACGCTGTCGTTTATCTCGAAACCGATAACGTCAATACGGGGAGTAAGTATATCGCCGGCATCCATATCGCTGAATTCCAGCGCAGACTGAAGCAGTTCCGTTTCACTCTCGTCTATAAGGCCCTCGTCCTCGGCGGTATCGAGAATATTCTCAAACTCTTCCTCGGTGATGGTAACCTTTTTGCCGTCCTTGGGTGTCCAAATCTTGCTGAACACATTGACAATACCCGAGGTTATAAGCACTGCGGGGAAGAAAATCACCATCAGTACCATAAGAGGATATGCAGAGATCTTTGCAAACTTATCGCTGCAGCGTCGGGCTATCATCTTGGGAGTTATCTCGCCGAAGATAAGGATCAGAACAGTCATCACAACGGTAACGATACCCGATGCCTGCTCGTCGCTTATAATGCCTGCCATATCTGCTGCAATATGAACCGCAAGAACGGTTGCCAGCGAGGTGGCGGCAATATTGACCAGATTATTACCTATGAGCAGGGTGGAAAGAGCCTTCTCATAGTGGTTATAAATGAAGTGGACAAGCTTCTGGGTACGGCTGAGGTTTTCGCCGTCCTGACGAAGCTTCAGTTTATTAAGAGAGGTGTAGGCTATCTCGGTTCCCGAGAAAAATGCAGAGCCGATGAGGCACAGTACTATAAGAATATATTCCATCTTGCCCGCCTCCTTACATCAGCTGCAGGCCTTCGCCGGCATCGCTCTCATCCTGAATTTCGCCAACCAGTTCTTCCAGCAGGTCCTCCATTGTGATAAGACCGACCTTTTTGCGGTTCTCGTCACAGATAAAGACCATATGGATCTTGTTGAGACGCATACGCTGCAGCAGGACGGTTATTTCCGTCTTGCGGTCGAATACGTAAGGCTTCAGCAAAATCTTTCTGATAGGGGTGGGCTTACCGGATACATAGCTGCTGAGAAATGCAGTTACCGGCAGGATACCAACGATATTATCCCTGCTTCCCTCATATACGGGAAGGCGGGAATAGGCAAGGCCGCGAACCATGGTTGCCAGAATGTGCAGCGGTGTAGCGCTGGACACGGCTTCCACCTGCTCGATGGGGACCATAATGTCTTCTGCCAGCTTGGCTCTAAACTCCATAGCGGAGTTTACGAGAGCCTGCTTCTCAGGAGAAAGTACACCTTCGTCCTCAATGGTCTCGATGATGGTCTGCAGATCTTCCTCGGTAACGGTGCCGGATTCCTCGTTTGCAAAAAAGCGAGAGATCAGTGCGGAAATACCGGTGAAGATAAAGCTGACGGGGGTAAGCACTCCGATAAGAAGCTTCATGCTTCCGGAAAAGATGAGTGCGATCTCCTCGCTGCGTGCTTTGGCAAGGCTCTTGGGAAGCATCTCGGCAAACAGATAAACGATAACCGTGGTGATTATGGTGCCGTAGACAACGTACTCCTCAGAGAACTGCCTCAAAACGAGCAGTGCGGAGAGAGAGGCGCAGGCCGCGTGGAAAATGTTATTACCGATAAGTATGGTTGTAAGGGTCTTGTCAAAGCGGTCGCAAACCCAAAGGGCTCTCACGGCACGCTTATTGCCCTTGTCAGCCAAAGTGCGAAGACGCACCTTGCTCACACCGGTATAAGCGGTTTCACAGCAGGCGAAATACGCCGAGCAAAGAAGGAAAATTACATATAACGCGCAACTCGCAGGGTCCACGAAATAACCAACTCCTTTTTTCATATATTTTTGCGGTAATGGACCATACAGAGTGCAGTATACTATACTTCTCTCACATTTGCAACTATTCAGAGGAATAATTTGGTTTTCCGCCGTTGAGCTTCATCCCTCTTTGTGTTGAGAGCCAAAATATTACGCTAATTAATGTGGTAAAGATATAATGTAAATCAGTCCGATTTCCGCTATACTTAATAATGTATTATACCGACAAATAGACAATATAAAATACACATATCTTCCAAGGAGGTCGTACAATGGCAACATGGCATGAATATCTGAAGGCCGAGGGAACGCCCCCCGAATGGCCTTACCCCATCAAGTTTGGCGAAGAAAGCGAAGTTGAAGCCGACGTACTGGTTCTCGGCGGCGGCATCGCAGGCTGCTGGGCAGCCATCAACGCCGCAAGAACCGGCGCAAAGGTAGTTCTTCTGGAGAAGGGCGACGTAAAACGAAGCGGTGCAGGCGGCCCCGGCTGCGACCACTGGTGCAACGTTCCCGCCAACCCTCTGTCCCGCGTTGACCCCGACGAGTGGGCAATCGCACAGATGGAGGACCTCGGTCCTTACAGCAACGGTCTCGGTTATCAGATCCAGTGCCGCGAGGACTATGACACCCTGCTGGAAATGGAGCAGATGGGTGGTAAGATCCGCGACACCGATGATGAATACATAGGCGTTGAAGGCCGCGACGATGAGACCAAGTTCATGGTTTCTCCCCGTTACGGTGCAAAGGCCGGCTACTCTCCCCGCGATGACTGGAGAGATCCCAACTTCAATCCCCCCGAAACCCGCAACAATGTAGTTCTGCGTATTTGGGGCAGCACCTTCAAGCCCACCCTCAAGAAGGAATGCCTCCGCCTCGGCGTAAAGGTCTTTGACCGCGTCATGGCTACCAGCATCCTCAATGAAAACGGCAAGCCCGGCGCCCGCGTTGTTGGTGCTACCGGCATCAACGTACGTACCGGTGAGTTCATCATCGTTAAGGCTAAGGCTGTTATTATCTCCGCATCCGGCGCAGGCTATCTGTGGAACCTGGATATGGAGCATGGCGGACACTCCACCATGTATTCCCGTAACGAAAGCAGCGACACTCCCGCTTTGGCATGGCGCGCAGGCGCAGGCCTCACCATGATGGAGCGCACCACTGTTTCCAGAATCGCAAGCGGTCTGAAGCACAAGTGGTACACCGGCGGCGCTGACGCCAGCTACGAAAACGTCCAGCTGGTCGACGCCAACAACAAGCCCCTGCCCGCTCCCACTCAGGGTTGGGTAGACGGCGGCGCAATGTTCTCCAACCAGGCCAACGTTATCCAGAACATCCGCGAAGGCATCAAGAGCGGCGAATATCAGCTGCCCTTCTTCGGCGACTTTGCAGGCATGAAGCCCGAGGAAAGCAACGCCACCTGGAACATGATGCTCCGCGAAGAGTCCACCACCAGAATCATGGTCGACACCATGAACGCTGACGGCTTCGACACCACCCGCGATCAGGTTCTCAACTACACCTTCATCGAGTTCCAGCCCAGCCAGCAGTACCGTGAAGCTGCACGCGGCGGCGGTGTTATCACCGACTGGAACCTGAAGTCCACCGTAGACGGTCTGTACGCTGCAGGTACCTCCCTCTTCTCCCCCGGCGACCACAGCTTCGCAGCATCCACCGGCCGTTATGCAGGCCGTAAGGCAGCTGCCTACGCAAAGACCGTTGACTCCGTTGAGCTCTGCCGTGAGCAGATCGACAAGGAAAAGGAACGCATCCTCGCTCCCACCAAGCGCACCGGCGGCATTGAGTGGAAGGAGCTCCACAATGGTCTGGCTCGCGTAATGCAGTACTTCGTAAGTGAATACAAGAACGAGACCATGCTGAACATGGCTCTTGAGGAAATCGAGCGCATCGAAGAGCTGGCAGTTCCCAAGCTGTACGCTCTTGATCCTCACAAGCTCATGCGCTGCATCGAGGATCTCAACATGATCGAGCATGCAAAGATCATCATCAACGCTATCAAGGAGCGTAAGTTCTCCAACTCCGTACTGGGCCTCGATCGTCTCGACTATCCCGAAAACGATGAGACCGAAGCCAACAACTATCTCGTTGTAAAGCTCACCGAAGATGGCATCAAGTACGAGAGAGTTCCCCTGAGATACTGGGGCAACATGAAGGAAGAGTACGAAGCTCACAACCAGGATTACACCGGCGTTTATCAGGCCGAAAACTAAGACAGGAGGAAAGAACAATGGCAGATAAAGTATTTGCAATTCCCAATGTACAGACTCCGAGCATGCCGGTTCTGATCGACCCCGAAAAGTGCATCGGCTGCAACACCTGCGTCAACGTATGTCAGATCGACGTTTATATCCCCCATCCCAAGAAGGGTCAGCCCCCCATCATTCTTCACCCCGAAGAGTGCTGGTACTGCGGCTGCTGCGCTACCGATTGCCCCACTCCCGGCGCTATCCGCTTCAATTATCCCCTGCCCCTGAAGCCTCGCTGGAGAAACAAGGAAACCGGCAAGATCAGTCAGGTAAAATAACATATCCCTTTCATATTCCAAAGGAGGTCGCTTCACCCGAAGCGGCCTCCTTTACCTTTCTCATTCGCCCTTGATAAGTTTTTTGTTTTGGTATACAATTCTTACATAATGTTTCAAGAGGTGTTTCCCATGCTGCTTAACCTTGGAATAATTAAACATCGGCTTTCCGCTGCACCCGAATCGGTTTGCGGAGATATCGATCATGAGCTGCTTTTGCATACCGTCCGATTGATGCCTTCTGCGGTTGACGTTGAATACACCCCCGGCCATCTTTATGTTATGCAATGGGATAAGCGCCCCAACTCAGACCGTCTGCCCACTCACATGGTATGTATCGGCGGCGGCAGCGAAGCCCATGAGCTTTTCACCCGCTTGGGAGTATGCTGCCTCATTTTCCCCGCTACTCTCGATATGGCCCTGCTGTTTTCGGAAATTCAAGATATTTTCACAGCTTTTCATAATCTGCACGCTGAATACCGTATGCTGCTTATGACCCACAAACCGATGGACACCATACTTGATTTCTGCATGGCGTTCATGAAGAACTTCACATTCCTGCTGGATGCAAAATATTCGCTGATCGAAAGCGGTTCTCTCTATTCTGCCGGCCATGCAAAAAATTCCTCGGCAGATAAGCAAAAAATGGCCGCTCTCATCAGTGCCGTTGCTGCCAAAATAAAGGCTCGTGGTCTGTACGCCGAAGATGAGGACGCCCACCTCATAGAGCACGTTCCCGCAGACGGAAGCACTCCCGAATTTCTGTATTCCCACTTTTTTGACGGCAAGCAGTGCATAGCCACTCTGGTCGTCTGCAAAACAGCGCAGGAATTTTATCCTTTCTCCGCTCACATGATGCAGTATCTTGCAAATCTTCTGCAGCCCTGCATCACCGGCCGCTACAGCCCTTCCGTAAAAACCCACGGATATATCCGCAGAGCCATCCTTTCCCTGCTGGAGGGTAAGGGCTGCAATATGAAGGCTCTTCTGCACAATTTGGCGCTAATCGGCTGGAGTATAACCGATTCCTATCAGCTCATTTACATTCGAACTGCCCTCAGCGAACGCAGGCATGCCTATTCCTCCGCGGCCTATTACAGATACGAAAGTCTTTTCCCCGACTGCATTTCCGTCAGCGACCCCTCCTACACTTATGCAGTTCTTCTCCTGCACAATGCCGATGACGACATTTCTCCGCAGGCGCTGAGCAATCTCAGGCAGCTTATGACCGAAAACCAAATGGAATGCCGCATAAGCCTGCCCTTCAATAATTTCATGGATCTCAAAGGTCACTTCGACCTTGTTCAGTCCTCTCTTCTCAGCATGGGCGAGCAGCGCGACTGCGTATCCATGTACCGCGACGTTATGGCAAAGCATATCATCAGCGAGGTCGGCACGTCTTTCCCCCTCCACGCTCTCTGTCATCGCGCAGCCATCAAGCTTCATGAGCACGACCTCCGCAGCGGCACAGAACTGCTGATCACTTTGGAGAAATATCTGCACAGCAACCGAAGCATCCAAAAGGCGGGCGATGCGCTTTTCATCCACAGAAACACCATCAATTACCGCCTCAAAAAGATAGAGGAGCTCACCGCCCTCGACCTTAATGACACAGAGAATGACCTCCACCTGCTGCTTTCCTGCATGGTTCTGAGAACGCTCGGCGAGTTCACATCCGCAGATATGCCGTTCCTTGCCGACGGCGCTCTCACCGCCACGCCCACTTTCGGAATAGACAAAAGCGAATAAAGCTTTCAAAACAGAGAAAACCGCCCTTGGAAAATTCCAAGGGCGGTCAACTTATTTGTATCAGCGATAGTAGTTACGGCACTTCTCTTCGTAGAACTTATGGATGATCTCGTTTCTGTGAGCGTCAGCATTAAGCAGACCGCCTGCAGAAGCAGCGAAGATAAATCTGCCGCCGGGAAGGAAGGTATCTGCATACTCTTCCAGCTTTGCCCACAGTTCTTCCTCAGTGCAGGCAAGGGCGCTCATGCCGTCCCATGCGCCGTCCAGAGTGAGCAGGTGGCCGTACTTCTTCTTGATGCCAACGCAGTCATTGGAAACCTGGAAGGGGTTCCAACCCTGAACGCCGATCTCCAGCCAATCGTCTACGAACTGCTCGCTCTTACCGCAGTCATGGCGAACGATTCTGCAGCCGTTTTCCAGCGCGATATCGCACATTCTCTTGTGGTAAGGCTTGAAGAACTCACGGTATATATCCAGAGAGAAGAAGGGTGCTCGGTAAGCGGCATCATCGTCCATGAGGCCGTATACGTCGGGCTTCAGGTACTGCATTTCCTTCTTGGTTACCAGCTCATAGAAATTTGCTATCTCATCAAGAAGAGCCTTTACTTCTTCGGGTTCTTCATAAAGAGCGAACATAGTCTCTTCAAAGCCCAGCAGGCTTATGAGGGTAAGGAAATAGTCACCGCCGGAAACGTTGATGACAAAGTTATTTCTGTCGGCCTTATCGGTGAAAGCCTTGTAATAGCCTTCCCAATCTCTGTCGGAAACATCGCGGATCTTCAGCTGATCGCGCCACTTGGTAACATCGTTAATTACTACCTTGCCGGGCTCGGGCATAGCGCCGTTATTAGCTTCCTTGCAGCCAACGTAGGTAACGCCGAGGCTGGTTACGAAGGGCTTGCCGTCGGGAAGGTTATTGGGAGTGAGCAGCTCTTCGGGGAAGGGCAGCATATAAGGATCGAATTTAGACGGGGGATATTCGGGCACCTGTCCATCAATAGTGCGCAAATAATTTTCCTTAGGGGACAGCATACTATCATTCCTTTCACGAAATTATGTCAAAAAGGCAATACTTTCGGATTCTGTATTATAATATTGAAATTATACATCCCGCCTGCAGTTTTTGCACTGTGCTTCTACCACATTCTTTAACCGCAGTTTTTAACTCTCAAACCAATGGTATCCAAACTTCAAAGGCTCATCAAACGTTGGCAGACGTTTCTCTTTCCTCAATATCTTTGAGCATATCGGCATAGAACTCCTCGCTTATCTTATACTTCTTGAGATAAACGATATATCCCACTACGATCATTATAAGAGGTATCGCAAACATGGCGATTTTCACGATGAGCTTACCGTCCGCGCCAATGGCATCGACGGTACCGCCGTCTATCTTGATACCAGAGAATATAAGGGTAAGGCTGACGATACCGGTGGCTATTGCTCCGCCTATCTTGTTTATAAGAGGCTGAACGGAGAAGGTTATGGCCTCGTTCTTTTTGCCAAGCTTCCACTGACCGTATTCTACGGTATCGGCAAGGAACATGAGCATAAGGGTCTGAATAAATGCCTGACCTACGAATACCAGCACCGCACCGAAAGCGATAAGTACAATAGAAATTTCAGCGATGAAGAACACCGCATAGCCTGCCAAAACAAGTATGGTAGCCATAGTATACATCTTTCTGCGGTTCATACGTCTTGCGACCAGCGGATAAACGGAAAGAGTACCCAACTGAGCCACACCTACCACCGCTACCAAAACAACGTACATACCTTCGTTGCCAAAAAGGTACTTCATATAATAGATAGCGAAGTTTACCGTTGTGCAGTAGCCTACCATGAACAGACCCATGGCAAGAGTTGTCCACATAAGCTGATCGTTTTTCAGCAGAGCGCGGAACATCTGCTTCAGGGTGGTGGATTCCTGCTGCTCGGGCGCAACGCGCTTCTCCTTTATACCCAGCAGAGGGAACAGCAGTCCAAGGAGGAACAGCACGGAAACGACTATTGCGCAAATCATCCACACTTTAGGAGTATTTCCGAGGGCGCTGGTAACGGGCTGCCATGCCACCATGACGATATACATACCGATATTGGCACAAATTCGAGCGAAAGCACCCGTCTTTTCTCTCTGCTTCTGATCGGAAGACAGCACGGGCAGCAGAGTCCAGTAACCGATATCGTTTATGCCGTAGCTGATATCCCACAGCAGGTAGGCAATACCGAAAATGATTACGAACACCCAGCCTTGACCGATTCCGGAGAAAAGGATGACCGCAAATATGGCACTGAATATGCCGCCCACAAGAATTGCAGGTTTGAACTTACCCCAAGGTGAGCGGATATTATCGATCACAAGACCCGTAATAGGATCGTTGACCGCGTCAAAAATACGCATCACGGACAGTATCATACTGGCTGCCGCAAAAACCCACACAGGCAGGCTCAATACGTCCGAAAGGAAATACAGCAAAGTATTTGCCTCAAAAGCATAAAACATATCTCTGCCTACGGTACCGAGACCGAAGCAAAGATGGTTGCGCCGTTCAAGAGATCTCACAGCGTTTCATCCTCCTCAATAACAAACAGTTCCGAACCGAAGTCGGTAATTGTGCGCTGGTTGGCATCGTAGCCCGTTCCACGGAACAGCGGCAGCAGGCGCACGCCCGCCATCAGTGCCGCGCCTCCTGCGCGAAGCTGCTGAGCGCCGTCGGGCAGGGTTATCAGGCGATCGGCCGCGCGAAGAATAAGCCCGTTGGGATTAAGGTTAACGGGTGCTACATGCTTCACAAGGCTGCCGAACTGCCCAACCCGCAGTTGCTGCTCATAGCTTTGAAAATTATAGATTTTATCTTTTTTAAGGGCCTTCAACCGCAGCACTTCATATCCCGGTGCAGCGGGCAGCAGTTTGCGGAACACCGCGGCAAGAGCGGTTTTGCCCTCACTAACCTGCCATCCGTTTTTAAGGCGCTCAAAGCGGCCGAACTGGAATACTCGTCTATACTTCTTATAGAAGGCTATCTGCGCCGTTATTTGCTCTTTTTCCAGCTTCAGCAGGTGCTTCAAATCAAGCTCATAGCCCAAACAACCGAAGAAAGATACGTTTCCGCGAGTGCCCAACGGGGTCTGGCGCAGAGTTTGGGCATGAGGGGCCGCACTTACGTGGGCACCGAAGGTAGACTGGGGATAAAGATAGGATAGGTTTCCTTGAATCGTGATTCTTTCAATGGGATCGGTATTATCCGAACACCAAACTTGCGGGCCGAAGCAGAGCATACCGAGGTCAAATCGGTTGCCGCCCGAAGAGCAGCTCTCCAGCAGGATATGGGGGCGGGGCCCGAAAATGCGCCGCAGCACATCGTAAAGGCCGAGGATGTAATCGTGCGCCTTTGCACCAAGAGCTACACTGTGGCGATTCATGTCCCATTTCACATAGCTGATGGGAGCGGAATCCAGCGTGCGCCCTACGTTTTCCACTATGTAATCCCGCACATTCGGCAGAGTAAGGTCAAGCAGAAGCTGATGCCTGCTCTGCAGAGGTTCAAAAGTATCCGTAAGTGCCCAATCGGGATGGCTGCGGTAAAGGTCGGAGTCCATATTTACCGACTCGGGTTCAAACCAAAGTCCGAACTCCATACCCATTTCCCGTATTTTTTCACCAAGGCCTTTAAGCCCATGGGGCAGCTTCTTCTTATTCACGCTATAGTCTCCGAGACCTGCTTTATCGTCGTTTCTGTCGCCAAACCATCCGTCATCCAGCACGAACAGTTCACAGCCGAGTTCCTTTGCCTCTTTGGCCAATCCTATAAGGCGGGCATGGTTGAAGTCAAACATGCAGCCTTCCCAATCGTTGAACAGGACCGGGCGTTCTCTTCCCTGCCAATACTCGGGCACGATACAGCTGTTTACGAATCTGTGCATCTTTCGGGACATTCCACCGAAGCCGTCAGCCGAAAACGCCAGTACTGCCTCGGGTGTTTCAAAGGTTTCACCGGGCTTCAGTTCTTTAGCAAAACCCGCAGGGCATATACCCTGCATCACACGGGTGAAGCCCTGCAGCGAACGCTGCGCAGAGGCATAATGGTTGCCCGAATATACAAGATTCATTCCGTAGACAATGCCGCTGTCCTCGGTCGCCTCAGGCTCACTGAGCATAAATCCCGGGTTATGTCGGTTGGAGGAAGAGCCGGTAAGGCTCTCGCTGACTACCTTACTCTCCGAAACGGGCAAAGTATGCTTGCGCATCTCCGCTATCCAGCCTCCGTCAAAGGTGGTCATATTATACTCGCCGTATATATCCATCATGCTGCTCATAATTTTGGTAATCAGTATGGGTGCGCTGCCGATATTTTTAAGAACACTGCGGCGGGTCATTACACCGCCGAACACGCTGAAATAAAGGTCAAGTTCCGCGCCTTGCTGGGTCATGGTTATCCGCAGAGTTTCGCATGTTCCTCTTGCCTGCGGAAGACCCGAGCACATAAACGCAGGTCCGTCTGTTATTTCATGGCTGTGGTAACGGAAATCCGAGGACATTCCGCCAAGCTCCAGCGGACTTTCGCGATAATCGCCTCGTCCCGCTCCGCTCCAGGCCAGTGGCATGGCATCGGCACAGCTTGCCCCATCGCCCTCAACCAGCAAAACAGACTCGCCCCAGCCAAGGCCCGGGCGGCAGAAAAACGCCTCGGCATCATCTGTCCTTACGGATTCGCCGAAATGCAGCAGTTCAAGCAGGCCGTAGTCATTCACCCTGAGAAGGCAGGAAAAGTCCTCGCCGTGCATACCGAATATTCCGTTTTTATACTCTATCATTCCCGCTCCACTCCCAAAATCCAAGGTTTTTCTCTATTTTATCTTCGCCCTCCCCTGCTGTCAACGATATTTACAGATGACGTAGGGCGCAAAGCGTGGTATACTGCCTTTATGAATATAATTCTACGGAGGAACGAGCATGGAAAGAAATCGCTGGTATAAGGATATGGTGTTCTACCAGATATGGCCCCGCAGCTTCAAAGACGGCAACGGTGACGGAATGGGCGACCTTTGGGGCGTCCTCGAAAAGCTTGATTACATAAAAAGCCTCGGCTGCGACGGAATATGGTTCTCCCCCATCTATCCCTCCCCCGGCGCCGACTGCGGTTACGACATATCCGATTACATGGACATAGCGCCCGAGTTCGGCGGCATGGAGGCTTTCCGCAAGGTACTTGACGGCGTCCACGAGCGCGGTATGAAGCTCATCATGGACTTGGTTGTCAACCACACCAGCGACGAGCACGATTGGTTCCAAAAGAGCCGCCGCAGAATAGAGCCTTACACCGACTATTATATATGGCGCCCCGCCAAGCCCAACGGCAAGCTCCCCAACAACTGGGACTCCAACTTTGAAGGCAAGGCGTGGACATGGGATGAGGAACGCGGCGAATATTATCTCCATCTTTTCGCGGTGAAGCAGCCTGACCTGAACATGGATAACCCCCTCGTTCGCGAGGAGGTCAAGAAAATACTCCGCTTCTGGCTCGATATGGGCGTAGACGGTTTCCGCGAAGATGTTATCACCTACATTTCCAAGGCCGAAGGACTTCCCGATGACCATCTGTTCCCCATCTATAAAGGCATGCTCAAATATAACCACGGCCCCCATATCCACGAATATCTGGCTGAGTTCAAGCGCGACGTATTCGACCACTACGATTGTTTCACTCTTGCAGAAGCACCTCTCGTATGGCCCAAGCGGGCACTTAAATACATTGACGAAGAAAAAGGTCAGCTGGACATGATGATCCAGTTCCAGTGCCAGTGCGCCGACTGTATGTTTACGGACTATATGCCCATGAAATTCTCTCTGCGAAGAATGAAGAAGGCATTTTCCGACTGGCAGATAAAGCTGCAGGGCAGAGCGTGGAATATGCTCTACCTCGAAAACCACGATCATCCTCGCATAATCTCCCGCTATGGCAGCGAGAAATTCCGCGAAGAAAGCGGAAAGGCCCTTGCCGTCAGTTTACTTTTCCAGCAAGGCACACCTTTCATCTATCAAGGTCAGGAAATCGGTATGCTCAACTGGCAGCCTGAGGACCCCGAGATGTACGAGGACGTACAAACCCGCTACACTTACGCTCACAGCAATCTCAACAAGTCTCCCGAAGTACGTCTCAAGAAAATGTGGCGTTCCTCCCGCGACTCCGCACGAACTCCCGTACAGTGGGACAGCAGCGAAAATGCAGGCTTCACCACGGGCACCCCTTGGTTTTACGTAAATCCCAACTACACGGAAATAAACGTTGCCGCTCAGGAGGCCGATCCCAACTCCCTGCTCAACTTCTACCGCAAGGCCATAAAGCTGAGAAAAGCGCTTTCATCCGTACGCCACGGCAACTATAAGCTTTACTATCCCCTCAGCTCCACCCACTACGTTTTCAGCAGAGAGACCACAGAAGAAAAACTGCTGGTTATCTGCTCTTTCTCCGACAAAACCACCGCTCTCAAAGTTCCCGCAGGCTTCGATATTTCCAAGGCAGAACTTATCCTTGCCAATTACGACAACGTATCCGATAAGCTGCAGCCTTATGAATCCCGCGTATATCTCTGGAAGAAATGAGTATTGCTACCATGAATATTGACAGCATTATAAACCGCCTTACTCTCCCGCAGAAAGCCGCTCTGCTGCAGGGTTGGAGCCAGTGGACTACCCTTGCCCTCCCTGACAAGGGCATCCCCTCTCTTTTCATGGCAGACGGCCCTCACGGTCTCTGCAAACAAAAGGAATCGGAAAAACTTCTTTGGTCCCGCGATACGTCACCTTCCACTTGCTTTCCCACCTCCGCCACCATGGCCAATTCGTGGGACGTGGAACTTGGCGAAGAGCTCGGCAAAGCCCTCGGCGCCGAAGCCGCAGCCGCCGATGTTCACGTTCTTCTCGGTCCGGGCCTTAACATGAAGCGTTCTCCCCTCTGCGGCAGAAATTTTGAATATTTCTCCGAAGACCCCTATCTTTCGGGCAAGATGGCCGCGGCCTATATCCGCGGTATTCAATCCCTCGGCACTGCAGCCTGCCCCAAGCACTTTGCGGTAAACTCTCATGAACTGCGCCGCATGTCCTCGGATGCTATCGTGGATGAGCGCACGCTGCGCGAAATTTATCTCACAGCATTTGAAATAGCCGTAAAAGAAGGTCGTCCCAAGTCTATCATGTCATCTTACAACATGGTAAACGGTACATACGCTAACGAAAACCCGCATCTGCTTATAGATATTCTCCGCAGCGAATGGGGTTTTGACGGTTTCGTTGTTACCGATTGGGGCGCAGACAATGACCACGTCGAGGGTGTGAAGGCAGGCTCCAACGTAGTTATGCCCACTCCCGGCCCCGACGGCGCAATATCCATCGCAGAAGCAGTAAAAAACGGCATGCTATCCGAAGCCGACATAGACCTGCGGCTTAAAGAGCTGCTTTCCAATGCCATCCCCACCATCGAGACAGTTTCCGCCGCTCCCAAAACTTTTGACAGCGCGGCACATCAAGCTTTGGCCCGCAAATGTGCGGCCGAGTCCATAGTTCTGCTGGACAATGACGGTATTCTCCCCATCGTCCCCACCACACCCACCGCTATAATCGGTGATTTCGCATTCGTGCCCCGATATCAGGGCGCAGGTTCGTCTCTCGTAAAACCCACTCAGCTTGACTCTTTCCTTGAGGCCGCAAAGGACGCCGGGATCAAC
Source organism: Oscillospiraceae bacterium (assembly GCA_017537165.1). Taxonomy (GTDB): domain Bacteria; phylum Bacillota; class Clostridia; order Oscillospirales; family Oscillospiraceae; genus RGIG6375. The sequence continues at coordinate 17,353 of JAFYLI010000076.1, forward strand.
GTTGTAGGCTGCTGCCGCGGTTTCCGCAGGGACACTCCCGATGCCGATCCGCAGTTGATAGCCGAGGCTGTTGAGCTGGCCAAGAGGGCAGAAACCGTGCTTCTCTGCGTGGGTCTCGATGAATCCACCGAAACCGAGGGTATGGATCGCAAAAATCTTGAAATTGCTTCGGGGCAGCAGGCACTTATATCCGCTGTTGCCGCAGCCAATCCCAACGTTATCCTCGTTCTCTCCGGCGGTGCGCCTTTTCTTATGCCCGAACGCAACCTTTACCGAGCAGCCATCCACGGTTATCTCGGAGGTCAGGCAGGCGGCTCAGCCATGGCATATGCTATCATCGGCAAGGTCAATCCCAGCGGCAAGCTTAACGAAACGTGGCCGCTGCGCCTCGAGGATATCCCCTCCTATTCCTACGGTCAAAACCGCGAGCGCACCTTCGAGTACCGCGAAGGCATTTACGTCGGCTACCGTTATTATGACACCGCAGGCATTCCCGTCCGCTATCCATTCGGCCACGGCATGAGCTACACCGACTTTGAGTACTCCGACATGAGCGCCGATGAACACGGTGTTTCATTTACGCTCTGTAACTCAGGCGATGTCGACGGCGCTGAAATAGTCCAGCTTTACGTTGCATGTCCCGAAGCCAAAGTTTTTCGACCAGCCCGGGAACTTAAAGGTTTCTGCAAAGTATTTCTCAGTGCGGGCGAAAGCCGCCGAGTAAGCATCCCGCTGGACGATAAAGCCTTCCGCTATTTCAACGTTAAAACCAACCGCTGGGAAATCGAAGGTGGCCGCTATGAACTTTCCCTCGCTTCCTGCATAACGGACCTGCGCCTTACCGCAAGTGTTTCCGTGGAAGGCAGCGGCGCCCCCATTCCTTACGGTGAGCTTCCCGACTACGAAAGCGGGCACATAGAAAACGTAGGTGATGACGAATTTTCCGCGCTGCTGGGCAGAGATATTCCCGATGGCAGTTGGGCAAGCAAGTTAGGCCCCAATGACCCGATGTGTCTGCTGGGCAATGTGAAAACTATACCCGCGCAGATAGTTTACAAAATCATCAGCAGGATGAAAGAAAAGGGCGAGCACAAATGCCCACCCGACCTGAATGCCTTGTTTATCTACAACATGCCCTTCCGTGGCATATGCAAACTCACTGGCGGCATGATGAGCAGCAGGATGGCAGATGATATTCTTCTTGCCCTAAACGGGCACTTTTTCCGCGGCATTTGCCGCCTTATAGCCGATTTTTTCCGCAACAAGCACGCATCAAAAGTTTTCATAAAGGAATTGGGCATTCACAAGTAAAAATATTAAAGTGGAGAACTGCACTGCAGCTCTCCACTTTTCTTTATTCATACAAATCTTTGGGCGTACCCGCATCTTCTGCAGAGTTCTTCACTTGCAGTGCGGCATTCAAAGCCCTTCACCATAGCTTTGGCTCGGGGCGATGCCAATATTTCCTCCGCACTCTGCTCCAAAATATTGCCAAGGGTTATTTCACCGTCGCTGTCCAGACAGCAGGGCACTACCGAGCCGTCACAGAGAATGCCGAAATGGTCGCGCAGGCCGTAGCAGAACACCTCATCACCCTGCAGGGGTGCCTCCTTATCCGGCCATTCAAAACGGTCTCCCCACTCAAGATGGAGTTTATCGTGTATACGAATGCCGCGGGTGTTCTCTACCCATTCGCCTTCAATTCGGGAACGCAGGAATTCATACACATCGTCATTCTTGCCGCCGTCATAGCCTTTGTTCCAAAGGCGGAACACAACGATTATCCCCGCCTTGGACGCCACTTCGGCAAATTCTGCCGTTTCGCTGAGATAGCGCTCATGCTCTGCTCTGTCATCGCCTTCAAAGCTATGGAGAGATACGCTGACCTTATGAGGCGCGGCAGCGATAAGCTCCGCTCCGCGCTTTTTAAGCAGAGTACCATTGGTGGTTATCACCGACTTGAAGCCGCGCTCCGTAGCCATGCGGATAAAATCGGGCAGCAGCGGATGGGAAAGGGGTTCGCCCATGAGGTGATAGTATATGTATTTTGTCTGTCCGTCCAATTTATCCAGAACACAGGCAAACTCCGCTTCGTTCATTCTTCTTGCATGCCGTGAATGTCCGTGGCAAAAAGAGCAGTTCATATTGCAGATATTGGTTATCTCCACATAAACTTTGGAATACATATTTCACCTTCTTTCATTAAATTTATCGCCATCAGCGCACAACGCTTGAGTGGCTGTAAATATAAAACTCTTCCTGACTGGGACGCCATTCCTTTGCCTTTTCGGGGAACCGGGCATCAAAGGCCGCAACAGCCTCGGCATCCTCGCAGCAGGCATCTGCGTCATTGGGGATAAAGCGCCACTTTTTATCGTTCAGCACACCGGGCACAAGTTCCTTGACCAGCAGCGCGGTGGGATAATTATTTTCTCTCAGGCATACGTTCAGCTTCTTACAGCTTACAAAGCCGCGGCCAACGTAGTTTCCAGGGTTGCCGAAATTTGCAACCACTTCATAGCCCATTTTTGCAGCCACTTCAAAGGAATGCTCTATCAGCAGCTTACTGTGACCTTGGCGCTGATATTCGGGAGCAACGCAGATGGGGCCGAAGGAAACGATTTCTTTCTTTTCTCCCGCTTCGTCTGCCAGCCACGATTTGGTATACATGATATTGCCGATTATCTCCCCGTCCTTTTCCAGCACAAAAGCCAGCTCGGGGATAAAGGTTTCATGGGAGCGCATCATATGCACAAAATAATGCTCGTCTGCACCGGGCTTATATACGTTCCAAAAAGCCTCGCGGGTAAGGTTTTCTACAGCCGCGTAATCGGCAAGTGTTTCAAGTCTTATATTCATTTTCATTCCTCCGTAATTGTTATGTCGCCTGTGTCGGTGTTGATTTCGCACCTACCTCCGCCCGTTGTTCGGGGCACGTTCACATCACCTGTATCGGTGCTTATCACATAATATTTCTCGCTCAGCAGGCTGCCGCTAACATCTCCCGTATCGGTCAAAATGAAAATCTCGGCGGCATCGCATCGTTCAAATGCTACATCGCCCGCGCTTCTCTCTACATATAAGGATCCCGAGGCAATAACATCGGTAAGCGTAATATCGCCGGAGTTACCCTCCGCGACAAGGTTTTCACATCTAACGCCATGGACATACGATTCACCCGTTGAAACCCCGATTTTCAAAGTTCCTCCGCAGTCTACGTTTCCCAGTTTTATATCTCCGGTAGTAACAGAAAGTTCGATGGTGTCTGCCGAGATGTATTCTGACGTAATATCACCCGTGTCGGTTTCTATTATAAAGTTCTCTTCCGCTGACGCATAACATTCCACATCGCCCGTGGTCGCGCAGATCTCGATGTTTTCAAAGCAAAACTCTTTGGGAATGGTAATGTCCCCCGTGGTTTCCTTTATATAAAGCAAATCATACTCGGAGCTAGGCAGATAAATCGTTATCGCAGGTACTTCCATCGCTATACCGATATGAGCCGTCACTTTCTGCTTGTCCGTACGCGTAATTTCAAGAGTGCCATCCTTCACCAGAACGGAATGGGGCATCTTTTTAATTTCACGGCAGACCACCTTGCATTCTCCATTCTCGGATAATTCAAAGGTAATATCCGCGGTATCTGTGTTTATGCTTATATTATCGAACGTTCCGCTTATGTCGTGAACGTTGGTTTCATAATCCACAGTATTCAGCATACTGAAGT
>JAFYLI010000077.1 GCA_017537165.1 Oscillospiraceae bacterium
ATAGCCTGCGGGAGCAGTTGCGGAAGGCAGGGTAACGGAATCTCCTACGGCTACATCAAGTATTGCGGAGGGGAGAGCGGAAGCACCTGCGGGAACGTTGCCGTTATAGCTGAAGGTGATATCGTACTTCTTGACCTGAGCAACGCTGATGATTTCTACGTTATCGGAGGGCATGGTGAAGCTGTTGCCGCCGGTGATAGTGGCGTCATCGGTTCCCCAAGTGCCGTAGCTGTAGGTGGCATTTTCTGCGGGTACGGGGATAAGTACCTTTTCACCGCCGGGGAGACGATAATATGTACTTACAGTGCGGAGGGTGTCGCCCTCTTTTACCTTATAGGTAACGGTGTTGGCCTGAAGGGAAGGATTGGCGACCCATGCGGCACTTTTGCCGTCGGTGGCCTGCAGGGAGGCGCTGTCATTGGTGGGAATGATGCCGCCTGTGATGATGCCTGCTTCGGTTGCCTTGTCAATGGCTTCGTAATTGGGGGTAGAGCTAATCTTGAGTATCAGCTTTTTGCCATAGAAACCGCCGTCTCTTGCGGTGGCGGAAAGGTAGTTGGAGTCATAGTCGAAACCTGCTACACTGACGGTGTCTCTGTCAGTGTCGATGCCGGCGGTAACGCCGACGGCTGCCACGGGAGTGGTCCACTTGGAGGCATCATTGAAGTTGGAGCCGCCAAGGTAATCGGAGGTGTATACGCTGATAGCGGGGGAACCGCCGATGGTCTCGGGAATGGTGAAGTAGTCGGAAACAACGTCTATGAGAGCTGCTTCTTCGCCCAACTCTATCTTGGGGGCACCGATGCTGGCGGAAATGGACTGGAAGACGTTATCAAGACCGCTTGTATTGGTGCCGTGATAGTAGGTGTTTGTATAGGGTGCGGCACCTGCGTTGATGTTGTAGGTGGTATTATTGTATCCGGGCCATCCGCCGGAACCGGTGGTAACAGAGCCGTAAGCATTGGGATAGTTGCTGGAGAGATAGTTCATGAACTTATTCTCGTTACCTGTTGTATCGTTGCTGTTGGCACCGTCGAAGATACCGATGGTGAAGATCTTTATGCCGCTGTTCTTAAGGGGGAGCGCTTCGTTTATTGCATTGTATGCAGCTTCGGCACTGTACTGGCCGGTACCGCTGTGGGCGGGAGCGCCGTCAGCAAAGACGATGATGACCTTGTTTCTGTCGGCATATGCTCCGCCGTCAGCTGTCTGTCTTTCGCTCAGCAGAGCGTCAGCTACCTGCAGACCGTAGTCCACAGCGGTATAGCCGTTTTCAGAAAGGCTGTTGACGGTGTTCTTCAAACTGTTCATACCGCTCTGGTCAACAACGGTGAAGTCTGCGATTGCCTCGGTGTAGTTGCCGTATACACCGCTGTTGCCCCAACCGTTTCCGGTACCAGTGTGGTTACCGACCTGAGTGAGGTCATTGGGATTATAGAAAGCTGCGGTGGCGAACTTTACAAGGGCAATGCTGTGTTTGTCATCAGCATTGGCTATGGTGTCGTTCTGGAGCTTTGTGGACTCGATGAAGTTGTTGACGGCGCTCTTCATGGCCGTCATGCGGTTGCCGTTGTTCATACTGGTGGAAAGGTCTACCAGTATGACTATGTCGGTAGGTACGGCGCGGATACTGGACTGTACCGTGCCTGTGGTATAGGCTTCGATGGTTATATCCATCATGCCGGTGGCAGGGTTATATGTAGAGGTTTTCTGCATATATACGCCGTCTGATGTGTTGCTGTTAACGGTGGTGGACGTCAGTTTGTCGTCAGCGGCCACAGCAGGAGTGGGGATAATGCTTGCCAGCATTACCAGCACAAGAAGAAGTGAAAACATTCTTTTGAGCGCTCTTGTTTTCATAAAAATCTCCTTTCAGAAATTTGCTTTACATGGTTTATAAAAAGGGCGGTAAAGCCGTCCGTAAAGCGGAAGTGAAAATGATTTGGATTGGATATGTATCTTGGTTGAAGTAGCTTGAAACTGCGAATACAAACGCATACCCGGATTTGGGCATAAAGACACATAATGACTTTAACATATTTTATAATGTATTGTCAATAAATGTTGCAGCGTTAAAGGATTTGTCATACTTTGTTAGTATAACAGACAAAAGGGTGCAGAAGGGGTACACTGACGTGTCTTTAAATTTAAATTTTGAAGGAAAAAAGCGGAAAATAAAAAACAAGCAGCCCTTTTTCAAAAGAGCTGCTTGTTGCGGTGTTATGGGAATTAGTCCTGAGCGAGGAGTTCCTTGAGCTGGCTGGTGTAAAGATCGTAGTAAAGACCCTTCTTTTCGATCAGCTGGTCGTGGTTGCCTTCCTCTGCGATGATACCGCCGTTGATGTAGAAAATGCGGTCGCAGTTGCGGATGGTGCTCAGGCGGTGAGCGACGATGAAGGAGGTTCTGCCCTTAAGCAGAGCGGAGATACCTTCCTGAACAAGACGCTCGGTGTTGGTATCGACGCAGGAGGTAGCCTCGTCGAGGATGAGGATGCGGGGGTCGCTGAGCAGAGTTCTCGCAAAGGAGATAAGCTGCTTCTGACCTGCGGAAAGGCCTTCACCGCGTTCCTTGGTTTCGGTCTGGTATCCGTCTTCCATGTCGCGGATGAAGTCATCGGCGTGAACTGCCTTTGCGGCGGCGATGCACTCTTCGTCGGTGGCATCAAGTCTGCCGTAACGGATGTTGTCCATGATGGTGCCGGAGAAGATGAAGGTATCCTGCTGCATAACGCCCATCTGGCGGCGCAGAGAATTGAGAGTAACCTTCTGCAGATCGTGCTCGTCGATAAGAACAGCACCCTCGGTAACGTTGTAGAAACGGGAGAGGAGGTTTACAATGGTGGATTTACCTGCACCCGTGGGGCCTACAAGTGCGATGGATTCGCCTGCCTTTACGTCGAAGTTAACGTGCTTGATAACGGGGATGCCCTTCTCATACTCGAAGAGAACATTGTCGAAGCGGACATGACCCTCGATGGGAGGCAGCTCAGAAGCGCCTTCGTTATCTTCAACGCTTACGGGCTCGTCGAGAACCTGGAAGATACGCTCCAGATAGCTCATGGCGTCCATAAGCTGGTTGTAGATGTTACCGATCTGCATGATGGGACTCCAGAACTGGTTGGAGTAGCTTACCATAGCGGTGATCATACCGATCTGGACTACGCCCTGCTTGATGAAGTCATCGCGGAACCAGTAAACTGCGGCAACGTAGATGGTGCACTTGATAAGACGCATGAGCATTGCTGCGATGGGGTACATACCGTGGGCAACGTAAGCTGCGCGCAGCTTGTAGAAGCGGTTTTCCTTGAGCAGACCGTCGAAGATGCCGCTGTTCATCTCTTCGCGGGCGAAGGCCTGAGTAACCTTTGCGCCGTTGATGTTCTCGGAGAGGTAAGCGGTAACGTTGGACTGCTTGTTGGCTGCCTTCTGGCGGAAGCGGCGCTGCATGGGCTTGGTCAGTGCAACGTAGATGATGAAGATGGGAAGACCTGCAAGGACTACCATGGTCATCTTGGGGCTCATGGTGAGCATGAAGAAGAAAATGATTACAAGGTTTATCAGCTGCAGGATCGCATTGATAAGACCGTTGGTAAGGAAGTCGGAAACGTTGTTTACATAGTTGATAACTCTGGTGAGTATCTTGCCGTGGGGACGGCTGTCATAGTAATCAAAGCCCAGCTTCTGCAGATGGGTATAAACATCGGTACGCATGTCGGTGGTCATGGACTGGCTGGTGCGTACGCTTATAAGGGAACGCTGACGGTTAATGAAGATGGTGGCTATATGCACGAGGAAATAGCCGACGCCGAGGATGATAATAGCGGTGATAGCCTTTGTCTGAGCGCTTGCGCCCATGGGGATAAGATTATCGATGATGTAAGCCTGAATGCGGGGGGAGAGGAGAGCCAGCAGGCTGGAAATAATGGACAGGGTGAACATCAGGGCAATCTGCTTGCGGTATTTCTTTACGTATACCAGTGCTCGCTTGAACTGTTGCCAGTTAAAAGGCGCATCCAGCTCTTCGTCGATGTTATACTTATTTCTTGCCATTACTGCTCACCTCCTTCCATATCTTCGAGGCCATGCTGCATTACGCAGGTGTGGTAGTAATAACCCTTGAGCTTCATAAGATCGCTGTGAGTACCTTCTTCAATTACGCGGCCTTTTTCGAGAATATAAATGTAGTCGGCCTGCTTAACGGAAGAAACTCGCTGGGCGATGATAATGGTAGTGCTCTTATCGGGCATAGCGGCCAGCTGCTCCTGAATGTACTGCTCGGTCTCCATATCAACGGCGGAGGTGGTGTCGTCAAGGATGAGCAGGGGAGCATGCTTGGCGAGAGCGCGGGCAAGGGAGATACGCTGCTTCTGGCCGCCGGAAAGACCGGTGCCGCGTTCACCGACGATGGTATCGTAGCCTTCGGGCATCTTGCTTACGAAGCTGTGAGCATCGGCGATGGTGGCGGAAGCGTAAATGTTCTCAACGCTGGTCTCGGGAACACCGTAGGCAATGTTGCTTTCAACGGTATCGGAGAAGAGGAATACGTCCTGCATGGTAAGACCGATGTTGGAACGCAGAGCCTGCAGATTCCAGTCGCGTACGTCCACGCCGTCCAGCGTTACGCTGCCTTCGGTAACGTCTACGAAGCGGCCGATAACGTTTACGAGAGAGGTCTTACCGGAGCCGGTAGCGCCCATTATACCGATTACCTGACCGGGCTTAACGTCCATGCAGATGTCATCAAGTACCTTGGTGCTGCCGTAGGAAAGGGTAACGTGATCCAGCTTGAGAGCGCCCTTGACGTTCTCGGGAGTCTTGTCTTCTTCGGGATCCTGAATTTCGATCTCCCAGAAGTAGAGCTCCTGAACCTTTTCCATGGATGCGTGGAAACGCTGAATATCGTTTACCAGCATACCAAGCATGAGCAGGGGCTCGTTAAGAGTCCATGCGAAGGTGAGGAAGAGGGTGAGCTCACCGAGAGTGATGCGGCCCAGAACGACCATGATGGAACCAAAGGTGAGGTTAACAACGGTCATAAGGCTTGCAAGGGAGTCGATAATGGGGCCATACTTGAGCCAGATGCCGGTTGCTTCAATGTTGCGGTCCTTGTAAGCGTGGTTTTCTTCCTGGAACTTTGTCATTTCAAAGTCCTCGCGGACGAAAGCCTTGACCACGCGGTTACCTGCGATATTTTCGGCAACGACTGCGTTGAGGTTACTCAGCTGCTTACGGGCATTTTTGAATGCGGGATGCAGCTGCTTACCCATCTTGTTGGCTGCGATGGCGGTGAAGGGGGTAACGAGAAGGAGCACCAGAGTATACTGCCAGCTGATGCGGAGGAATACGTAGAGGGCAACTACCAGCATGAGCGCGAATTCCACAACACGGGGAATTACGAAGGACATGCTTCGGGAGATGACTTCAACGTCGCCGGAACACTTGTTGATGATGTCGCCGGCCTTGTTTTCGCGGTAGTAGCTGGTGGGCAGAGCCATCAGCTTGCGGAAGAGAGCGCCCTTCAGGCGCAGGGTTGCGGTCTCGGCTGCGGTTTCAGCCAGAACACTGGTGAAATAGCGGCATGCGGAGAAGACGAGACCAACCAGCAGGGAAAGACCCAGCATGGGGAACAGCCGCTCAAACTGCTGCGGCATAAGTACGTTATCGACCAGATCCGCGAAGATGTAAGGTTCCACGGTCATCAGGCCGACACCGGCGATGTTGACTATGATGGAAATCAAAAGCAGTATCTTATGCTTTCCCATCCAGCCGACCGCCCACTTGAAATGTTTCAAAGTGTATCAGCTCCATATCTATTTTTTATTTTTATAAACAAATGCAGATAGCTACCGCAAAAAAAGGTAGCTGCTTAATAATAGCACAATCAAGTAAAAGTTGCAATACATATTTGATAAAATATGCAAGCCTAAGCAGAAAAAGAATAAGCACTTTACAAAGGTGGTGAAGGCTGATAAAATGAGAGCACTGAAACCTACAAAAGAAACGGAGAAATAAGCCATGGAATTCAACCTGCAAACCTACTATGAACGCATCGGCCTTGAACTGAGCGGCACTGAAACCGAAACCGAGAAGCTGAAGAAGATGCACCTTCATCACATCACTCATATACCCTTTGAGGCCCTCAACCCCTATATGGACATCCCCGTAGGCGTCGATGCCGAAAGCACCTTTGAAAAGCTGGTCGTAAATAAGCGCGGCGGCTACTGCTTTGAGCAGAACAGCCTTTTCTGCACTGCCCTTAAAGCAGCTGGGTTCAATGTGTACGGTGTTCACGCACGCGTAGGCGCTACGGGGGATTTCGGTCTGCCGCTGCACCGCATGAACATCGTTGAGGCCGACGGTGTGCGCTATGTTGCCGACGTAGGCTTCGGCGGTGACTGCTTCGTGCTGCCCCTTGAGCTTAAGCTTGACGTTGAGCAGAGCGACGGCCGCAACACCTACCGCATCATAAAGAACCCCACTCCCGAGTGCGATTACGCCGTGCAGATACTCAAGGACGGCAAGTTCGCAAATCTTCTGGGTATTATCGAGAAACCTGCGCAGGAAGCTGATTTTGAAGTCTGCAGCTTCTATACCAACTGCAGCCCCAAGTCCGGCTTCAAGCTCTTCCTTATGTGCGCCCGCCCCACCATGGAAGGCGGCAAGTATACCCTCTTCAACAGAGCGGGCAGCTACACCGACCCCGAGGGCAATGTGGAGCATTTCGAGCTGAAGAGCGACGAGGAGTTCGTAGCCTACTTCCGCGATAAGCTGCTCATCAATATGGACGGCTTTGAGTTCAAGTTCAGAGAGCCCCAGCCCAAATGATGACGGAGCGGGAGAATTATATGTCCGCCGCCCTTGAGCTTGCCCGTGAGGCGGCAGCGGCGGGGGAGATACCCGTCGGCTGCGTCATCGTAAAGGACGGGGAGATAGTGGGCCGCGGACGCAACCGCCGCGAGGAAAAGCGAAGCGCCCTTGCCCATGCGGAGGTGGAGGCCATAGCCGAAGCCTGCCGTAATCTCGGCGATTGGCGCCTGGAGGACTGCGCCCTTTTCGTAACGCTGGAGCCCTGCCCCATGTGTACCGGTGCCATTATCAACGCCCGCATAGGCGAAGTGGTCTACGGCGCAAAGGAGGAAAATACAGGCTCCTGCGGCAGCGTTATAAACCTTTTTGAGGAAAATTACGGACACAAACCCCGCGTCTACGGCGGCGTACTTAAAGAAGAATGCGCCGCAGTCATGCGCGAGTTTTTTGAAAATCTGCGCAGAAAATGAGATATAGAAGCAGGGCGGGATAGCACATCCAGCCCTGATGTTTATCCAAAATGTCGAGTGTGCGGTATTTATGGGGATGGACGGAAAGAGGATGGCTTCTCCCTTGAGGAGAAGCTGGCGGCGAAGCCGACTGATGAGGGTCCGCGTAAGCGGCAGCAATGGCTTAGCTGTCATATTTTCGGCACTTTGTGCCGTCCCCTCATCCGTCAGCCGCTATGCGACTGACACCTTCCCCTCCAAGGGGAAGGCTTACCATATCGTAACTGCAGGATGTGATTTCTTGACAGTCTCAGCAGGGCGGGATAGCATATCCCGCCCTGTATTTATTGGGGGATTTTGCGGAACCGAACGTGTATGCCTATTGTCAAAAGTGACGCGGTACGATATATTTGAAGTGTAAAACTATATCAAAAAAGGAGCGGTCGATATGAGTAAAAACGCGATAAAAATTATCAGCCTCGTTTTGTGTGTCCTGCTCCTATGCTCCTGCGGGCAGGCTGCCCCAGCCAAAGAAACGCATACACTCCCTGCGGCGTATCTGAAAAACAGTGCGGTGTCCAACCAAATACATTATCTGTTCCGCGCAAGTGTTGAACTTTACTGCCTGAATAATCCCGGTGCATATGTTACCGCCGGAGGCAGCGGCTTTGGCGCGGAGGGCTTCAATGGCTCTGTGTACGGGCCCGATTGCGAGGATTTTGTGAACTCCGAATACGCCCTGGACATGAAGTACGACTGTTATCCGGGCAGCTTTGATCCTCGCGACTCTCACCCCATACCTTGGGAACCGCAAAGTGAAATAACCTTTGATGACGGCGTTACCTTGACGATGGAGCGCAGCATATATCCTATCGGCCCCGAGTATGTCAGCTTGACGATGAAGTGCGAGGAAGAGGTTGGCTACGGTGACGGTACATCGCTGCAAAAATACGTGGACGGAGAGTGGAAATATATCAATAACGGGTTGGTGGTTTTGGCTATGCTCTATCATCTAGAGCCGGATAATCCCAAAACCTTCTACTCAAGCCACGATACCAAATGGCTCGGAGAGGGCCTTTACAGGATGAGTGTGCCTGCAGAATATCCGAAGGAAGATTATTACATTGAGTTTGCGGTCTCCGCTGATGCTGAGCCCATGGAACTGCCGGAGAAAAGGTATGATTCGGGATATTCCGCTAACTTCTTTTATAGGTCTCCGCTGCCCATAAACTGTACGGTGGGTATGGCAAGTGAGCAGAAATGGCCTCTTGAAGCCTGCAGCTATACCGCAGAATACGAGAAAGAATATGACGAAGAAAAGCTGGCAGAGCTTATTTTGGGCGAATACGACGGCGGGAACGGTGTTTATACCTCGGGCGACAAAACGCTTACGTTTAAAGACGGCATAAGTCTTACCAACAGCTCGGCGGAATTTCAAATCGTAAGTACGGCATTTCCCTATACTTCGTCCCGTTTCACTCCTGAGGAATTTCAGGAGGTGGGTATCCGTAAAGAACTTCTGTTTTCGGGATATCCGAGAAAAGCTATACCCGAGGAACTTTCCTTTTTGGGTGAACTTGGCGGAGAATATCTCGTGCGTGAATACAGTCTCCGTGGCTATGAGCTAAAAGCGAATTTTGATAAGATGCTCAAATACTATGAGAACATTTTGCCGGCCGAAGAATTTGAACAAAAATACGGAGGATTGGAAGAGCAAACGCTGGGACGGTGGGAATATAAGTTTTATTGTCTGTCAGCTGTTACTGAAGATACGGCGGACACGGCTATAGCCGACGGCAGTTACGGCGATATCATAAAAGGCACAGAGATATACGCGGTCTGCGCGGACGGTGAGCTTATTGCCTTTGAATACCACGGTGTGCCCACAGAACTTACTCCGAAGGGGAAGACGAAAGAACTGGTGAGCCCCTACGATGCTGCAGATGCAGTTCTGCCCGAGCTTTTTAAGTACGATGGAGAAATAGTTTTGTCGGATGCGGAACTGGTATACGCATATCGTAATGAACGCAGTGACACCCTGCGGCCCGTATGGGTGTTTACCGTAGGGCAAAAAACTCCGTCGCCCTATAAGGAAAAACTGAAAGTCAGCAACCATACGTATTACGCCGTAGATGCTTTCACGGGCAAGCTGCTGTGAATAAACCGAACCGCAGTGTAAGCATAGGTCAATATAAAATCCAATAAAAAACACTTTTCAAGAGCCGCTCGTTGCTTTACAACGGGCGGCTCTTGTGGTACACTGTGATATTATAGCGTAATTGCGTTCACAAGGAGAAAAAGCCACTATGAAAGGCAACTTTTTTGCCATGATTTCCAGAATGCGGAATATCCGCCGCTGGTGTCTCATGCGCAACAGCTACGATGAAAATATTCAGGAGCATTCCCACATGACCGCCGTTCTGGCTCACGCGCTGGCGGTTATCCGCAGGGATGTTTTCGGCGGCAGCGCAGACCCCGATAAATGCGCGTCCGTGGCCCTTTTCCACGATGCTTCCGAGATAATAACGGGCGACCTGCCCACCCCTGTAAAATATCTCAATCCCGAGATAACCGGTTCTTACAAAGCCGTGGAGCGCGCCGCAGAAGCCAAGCTGCTGGAAATGCTGCCCGAGGAGCTGCAGGGAGCCTACAAACCCGTGCTCAGCTGCGAAGATCCCGAGGTGGAGATTATCGTAAAGGCGGCGGACAAAATATCCGCTTACATAAAATGCGTTGAAGAGCTCAAAGCGGGCAACGGTGAGTTCCGTTCCGCCGAGGCGCAGATACGCAGTGCCCTTGAAAATTCACCCCTGCCCGAAGTTAAGTATTTTATGGAACACTTCATGCCCGCATTCGGCATGACCCTGGATGAACTTACGAAATAAAAAGGAGAGAACAGAATGAAAGCTATTGTTACCGTTATCGGTAAAGACCGTGTAGGCATTATTGCCGAGGTTTGCGCCCTGCTTGCCAAGAACGACGTAAACGTACTCGATATCAGCCAGACTATTCTTAAGGGTTATTTCACCATGGTAATGATGGTTGATACTTCCGGCTGCAAGATGGCTTTTTCAGAGCTGTCCAAGCTGCTGCAGGAGGAAGGCGAGCATACCGGCCTTTCCGTCCGCATCCAGCGCGAGGATATCTTCGAGGCTATGCACAGAATTTGATCGGGGGGATAATGCACTATGTTCAAAAGAGATGAGATCCTCCAGACTATAGAGATGATCGACCAGCAGCATCTTGATATCCGTACCATAACCATGGGTATCTCTCTGCAGGATTGCGCAAGAGAGAGTGCGGAAAATTGCTGCAACAAGATTTACGATAAGATCACCCGCTGCGCCGAAAAGCTGGTAAAGACCGGCGAGGACATCGAAAGCGAGTTCGGTATTCCCATCGTAAATAAGCGTATCGCCGTTACCCCCATCGCAAAGGTTGCCGCCAGCAGCGACACCGAGGATTACACCATGTTTGCCGAGACACTCGACCGCGCAGCAAAGGAAGTCGGCGTAAACTTCATCGGCGGCTTCTCCGCCCTCGTACATAAGGGTTTCACCCTTGGCGATATCCGCCTCATCAACTCCATTCCCACCGCACTGGCCGCCACCGAGCGCGTCTGCTCCAGCGTAGGCGTTGCCACCACCCGCGCAGGTATCAATATGGACGCCGTGCGCCTTATGGGCCGCCAGATAGTTGAGGCAGCAAGACTTACCGCAGATAACGGCGGCATGGCCTGCGCCAAGCTGGTCGTTTTCTCCAACCCCGTTGAGGATAACCCCTTCATGGCAGGCGCTTACCACGGCGAGGGCGAGCCCGAGTGCGTCATCAACGTAGGCGTCAGCGGCCCCGGTGTTGTCCACCACGCTCTTAAGGCAGTAAGAGGCGAGTCCTTCGACGTTGTGGCGGAGACCATCAAGAAGACCGCTTTTCGCATCACCAGAATGGGTCAGCTGGTTGCCCGCGAGGCATCCCAGCGTCTGGGTGTACCTTTCGGTATCGTTGACCTTTCTCTCGCTCCCACTCCCGCTGTCGGCGACAGCGTAGCGGAGATCCTTGAAGAGCTGGGCCTTGAGAGCGTAGGTACCCACGGTACCACCGCCGCTCTGGCAATGCTCAACGACGCTGTCAAGAAGGGCGGCGTTATGGCTTCCGGCCACGTTGGCGGCCTTTCCGGCGCATTCATCCCCGTCAGCGAAGATGCCAACATGATTGCAGCCGCAGAGCGCGGAGACCTTAACCTTGATAAGCTGGAGGCCATGACCTGCGTTTGCTCCGTCGGCCTCGATATGATAGCCGTTCCCGGTGATACTCCTGCCGAGACCATCTCCGCAATTATCGCTGACGAAGCCGCTATCGGTATGATAAACAACAAGACCACCGCAGTTCGTATTATCCCCGCACCCGGCAAGAAGGTAGGCGACACCGTTCACTTCGGCGGCCTGCTGGGCTCCGCTCCCGTAATGCCCGTGCACGATAAGTCCTCCGCTGCCTTTATTGCCCGCGGCGGACGCATTCCCGCACCTCTCCACTCTCTGAGAAACTGATATGCCAAAGGGTGTAGTTGTAATAACAGGGCCTACCGCCACGGGAAAGACGAAGCTTGGCATAGAGCTTGCAAAGGCTTTCGGAGGCGAGGTCATTTCCGCCGACTCCATGCAGCTTTATAAGCACATGGATATAGGCACCGCCACTCCCGACGCGGAGGAAATGGAGGGCATACCTCATCATATGCTCAGCGTTATCGAGCCATGGGAGGATTATTCCGTTTCCCTTTACGTGGCGGCGGCAGCGGCCTGCGTGGATGACGTGCTCTCCCTCGGAAAACTGCCCATAATCGTAGGCGGCACGGGTCTTTACATCGACTCGCTCCTTTCCGGCCGAGGATTTATGGGCGGCAGCGCCGAACTGCGCGAGAAATTTTCCCTGCAGTATGATGAGCTGGGCGGCGAGGGAATGCTGAGGCTCCTTGCCGAAGTTGACGCCGACAGTGCTCAAAGGCTCCATGCCAATGATAAGAAGCGCATCGTCCGCGCCCTTGAGGTTTACCATGCAACGGGAAAGAGCATAACGCAGCACAATATTGAAACCCAAAGTCTGCCACCCCGTTACGAGTCCTGCAAGATTGCCCTCACCTTTGAGGACAGAGCGCTGCTCTATGACCGCATCGACCGACGGGTGGACATTATGATGGATATGGGCCTTGTGGCAGAGGTGGAAAACCTTTTGAGCATGGGCGTGGATGAAAAGTCCACCGCCATGCAGGCCATAGGCTATAAAGAGATAGTTCTTGCCCTGAAGGGTGAGTGCTCGATGGCAGAGGCCGTGGATACCGTGAAGAGGGAATCCCGCCGTTATGCCAAGCGCCAGCTCAGCTGGCTTTCCGGCAAGCAGGACGTTAACTGGATCCGCTGGAAAAATCAGCCCGATATGGATTGGGCTCGACAGCTTTCGACAAACTTTATGGAAAATAATGGTATAATTACATAAGCCGCAATACGGCGCCATTATTTACATAAAGGAGATCGGAAAAAATGCAGAAAACGGTAAATTTGCAGGATGCTTTCCTCAACAGAATCAGAAAGGACAAGCTGCCCGTTACAATGTTCCTTATGAACGGCTTTCAGCTGCGGGGAACGGTTACGGGGTTCGACAGTTTTGTCGTTATGCTGGATTCCGAGGGGAAGCAGCAGATGATCTATAAACACGCTATTTCCACTATCGTGCCCCCGAAAACTGTCGGATTGGGGGACGCGGAAGACTATACGGAATGAGTTAGAAATCGGGGGATGAGGCATATAAAAAAGACAGACCTGATCATGAAAATAGTAGGCGCGGCATTTTTCCTTGCCGTGGTGGTGTACTTTGCCTTTTATGTGTTCTCATCCCTTAATGAGCCTTATCAGACCATCAGCGCTGTAGAGTATACCGTAAGAGATTCCATTGGCCTTGAAGGTGTGGTGGTAAGAGACGAAGAGCCTCTGCTGACTTACTATAATTCACTGCACATATCGGCTGAGAACGGAAAACGCGTTGCCCGCGGCGGCACCGTGGGTGTCGTATACAGCAGCGACAGTGAGCTCCAGCGTGCCGATCGCCTGCGCGCGGTGAATATGGAGATAGAAAATCTTGAGGAACTTCAGGAGAGCGGTATAACCGAATCCCAGAAGCTTGAAAACGGAATAAAGAGTGAAATACAGGCCCTGCGTGCCGCAGTTCAGTCGAGAAATCTGACGGATGTTACCGCCCTGAGCTCCGGCGTAAGAACGCTGGTCATTTCCGCGGCAGGCGACGAGAGCAGTGTTGAGTCCGAGCTTGAGAGCCTTTATGCCGAGCGCAGAGAGCTTGAAGCGGTAAAAAGCGAGCCTTATGACGTTATAAGAGCTATGAAGTCGGGCCTTTTCAGCACTACGGCAGACGGCTTTGAGGATATTACCCCCGACAGCCTTAAAGATTACGAACCCGAGAGCCTGCGCGCTCTCATGGAAGAGACCCGCCCCGAGCCTGAACTGGCTTTGGGCAAAATGGTTTACGGCAGCAAATGGTATTTCGCCGCGATCATGGATGAGGACAGCGCCAACGATTTCGATAAGGGCGACAGAGTCAGCATGATATTCGGCAAGTATTACAGCGAGTATCTTACCATGCGCGTAGAGCGGATCGGATATGAAGACGATAACGGACAGTGCGTGGTTATTTTCTCCTGCAGCGAAGCCATGGTGGACGTGCTGGATATGCGTATGCAGTCTGCCGAGCTTATCCTCCATGAGGATACGGGCGTTCGCGTGCCCAAAAAGGCCGTCCGAGTTGACGAAGAGGGAAGAGTGTACGTTTTCTCCCAGACGGGTATGCAGGCTGAAAAGAAGTATATCGAAATAATGCATGACCTTGGTGAGCATTACGTGGTTGCGGGCGAGAAGCTTCGTCCCGGCGACGTGATAATAGTAAACGGCAAGGATATTTACGACGGAAAGGTCGTGAGATAATGTCGGTTATAGCGGAAAATATAGCTGCGCTGCGGGAACGCATTGAGCGCGCGGCGGCAGCGGCCGGCAGAGGAGCGGGCGAAGTAACCTTCGTGGCAGCCACAAAGATGAACGATGCGGATAAGGTCAAGGCCGCGGTGGCAGGCGGCATAGATGCCTGCGGAGAAAACCGCGTGCAGGAGCTTATCGAAAAGTATGAGCAGGGCGCCTACGTGGGTGCACCGCTGCATTTTATCGGCTCCCTGCAGAAAAACAAGGTGAAGTACCTTGTGGGCAAGGTCGATCTTATCCAGTCCGTTGATTCCCGCGAACTGGCGCTGACCATTGCAAAGAAGGCGCAGCAGCTTCAAACCGTGCAGGATGTGCTCATTGAGGTGAACATCGGCAGGGAAGAAGCCAAGAGCGGAGTTATGCCCGAGAATACGGATGAGCTCCTTGCCGAGCTCTCCGCCATAGAGGGCATAAGAGTGCGCGGTTTGATGGCCATACCGCCAAATATAGAGTTTGATCCCAAAAATGTAGCATATTTTGAGAAAATGCATAATCTTTATGTTGACATGCGCTCAAAAAAATATAATAATGTTATTATCGAAATTCTGTCCATGGGCATGAGCGGAGACTTCGAAGAAGCCATTGCCTGTGGTTCAAATATGGTGCGCATCGGCTCTGCGATTTTCGGGCCGAGGATTTATCTTTAATGCACCGAAAGCGCGATTTTGCGCATAAGACGAAAGAAAGGAACGGTCAGCGATATGGGTATTCTTGACGAACTCAAAAAACTTGCGAGACCTTACGACGATGAGGAGGACACCTATTACACCCCCTCTTCGCTGGAACGCACCCCCGCAATAACCAAAAGCGCCAAATCCGGTTCCGATGAGGATAGAAAGAACAAGGTGGTCAATATCCACGCCACCACCGCCCTGCAGGTGGTTCTGGTCAAGCCCGAGCGTTTTGAAAACGCTGCGGAGATAGCCGACCATCTGAGAGAGAAGAGAACCGTGGTGCTCAATCTAGAGTCCACCAATAAAGAGGTTGCCCGCAGGGTGCTGGACTTCCTTAGCGGTGTTGCCTATGCTCAGGACGGTAAAATAAAGAAGGTCGCAGTAAGTACATATATCGTAACTCCTTATAATGTTGATATACTGGGCGATCTGATAGATGAACTTGAGAACAACGGTTTGTATTTTTAAGGGAAGGGTTGATATAGATGCTTACTCCTCAGGAGATTACCAGCAAGGAATTTGGAAAAGCCGTATTCGGCGGATATGACATGGCACCCGTAGACAGCTTTATCGAGGCTGTTGCAAAAGATTACGCCGATCTGTATAAGGAAAATGCAGTTCTTAAAAATAAAATGAAGGTTCTGGTGGACAAGATCGAAGAATACCGCGCCACCGAGGACGCAATGCGTATGGCTCTGCTGACTGCTCAGAAAATGGCCAAGGAGATCACCGACGAGGCCGAAAAGAAGAGCAGAACTCTGGTAGAGGATGCCGAGCGCGTAGCTCGCGAAAAGATCGAGCAGTACCGCGTTGAGGTAGCTACCGAGCAGGCAAAGGTAGAGGCCGCAAAGAGCGAGACCGCAGCATACGTTGCAAAGATCAAGGAACTTCTCGGAACTCAGGTAAGCTTTTTGGAAAAGCTTGACGAGGCCGTCGGCCCCGTTGAGGCAGCTCCCGCTCCCGCCGTAAAGGCTCAGCAGGAAGCCGAGCAGAAGGCTGAAGAGATCGAGAAGTCTGTCGCAGAGATCATCGAGAACGCTGTAAACGCAGTTGAGGAAGAGATGGCTGCAGAAGAAGTCGACGATACCAAGGTATTTGACTTCCCCGAACCTGCAGAGACCAAGAAGCCCAAGTTCGAGTTCCTCGATCTCCAGTTCGGCGACGATGTAGACATTACCAAATAATTTTGAATGTAATACCGAGGGTATTGCCGCTGCAAAAAACGGCAATACCCTTTTGGCGGTTTAATTTGATAGTTTAACTCACAGTAAAAAACATGAAGGGACGGACATTTACAATGCCTCAGGACTATAATGCAACAATAAATCTGCCCCGCACCGACTTCCCTATGCGTGCGGGTCTGCCCAAGCGTGAGCCTGATATGCTCGCTGAGCTTTATGAAAAGAAGATATACGAAGAGATGATCAAGAGAAACGAAGGCAAGCCCTCTTTCATTCTCCATGACGGCCCTCCTTTCTCCAACGGTTATATCCACATGGGTACCACCCTCAATAAGTGCCTTAAGGATTTCATCGTAAAGTATAAGAACATGAGCGGCTTTTACGCTCCCTACGTTCCCGGCTGGGATAACCACGGTATGCCCATCGAGAGCGCCATCATCAAGCAGAATAAGCTGGACAGAAAGAAGATGTCCATTCCCGAGTTCCGTGATGCCTGCAAGGAGTTTGCGGAAAAGTTCGTTGATATCCAGCGCGAGCAGTTCGTCCGTCTCGGAGTACTGGGCGACTGGCAGAATCCCTATCTCACCATGGACCCCAAGTTCGAAGCTGAGGAAGTAAGAGTATTCGGCGAGATGTATGAGAAGGGCTATATCTACAAGGGTAAGAAGCCCGTTTACTGGTGCCCCAATGACGAGACCGCT
Source organism: Oscillospiraceae bacterium (assembly GCA_017537165.1). GTDB lineage: Bacteria > Bacillota > Clostridia > Oscillospirales > Oscillospiraceae > RGIG6375. The sequence goes on from JAFYLI010000077.1 coordinate 16,850, forward strand.
CTTGCAGAGGCAGAGATCGAGTACGCAGACGACGAAGTAACCACCATCTTCGTTAAGTTCCGCGTAGTTGACGATCAGGGTAAGCTGTCCGCAATTACCTCTCTGGACAACACCTATTTCGTAATTTGGACTACCACCACCTGGACTATCCCCGGCAACCTCGCAATTTCTCTCAACCCCAACCTTGACTACTCCGTTATCAAGGCTTCCAACGGTGAAGTATATATCATGGCAAAGGAACTGGCTGAGTCCGTTCTTGCCAAGGCTGGTCTTACCATCGACGAGACCCTCGCTGTCATGAAGGGCGCAGAGCTTGAACTGATGACCGCTCAGCATCCCCTCTTCGACCAGACCTCTCTGGTTATCGTAGGCGACCACGTAACTCTCGACGCAGGTACCGGCTGCGTTCATACCGCTCCCGCATACGGTGCAGACGACTTCTTCGTATGCCAGAAGTATCCCCAGATCAAGGCAGGCAGAGATCTCGTTGTAAACGTTGATGATAACGGCTGTTTCAATGCCCATGCAGGCAAGTACGCAGGTATCCACGTTCAGAAGGCTCACGAGCCCATCTTCGCAGACCTCTGCGAGAACGGCGCTATCCTCGCATCCGAGAAGATCACCCACTCCTACCCCCACTGCTGGCGCTGCAAGAAGCCCATCATCTTCCGCGCCACCGACCAGTGGTTCTGCTCCGTTGAAGCATTCAAGGATGCCGCAAAGGCAGCCTGCGATGACGTTACCTGGATGCCCGATTGGGGTCATGACAGAATGGTTGGCATGATCACCGAGCGCGCCGACTGGTGTATCTCCCGTCAGCGCCACTGGGGTCTGCCCATCCCCGTAGTATACTGCGAGGATTGCGGTAAGCCCGTCTGCACCAAGGAAACCATCGACAGCATTGCAAAGGTGTTCGCCGAGCAGGGCTCCAACGCATGGTTCCTGCTTGAGGCTGCTCAGCTTCTGCCCGAAGATTACGCTTGCCCCCATTGCGGCGGCAAGACCTTCACCAAGGAGACCGACACTCTGGACGGCTGGTTCGACTCCGGCTCCACCCACCGCGCATCTCTGGAGAAGGATCATCCCGAGCAGTGGCCTGCTGACCTCTATCTTGAAGGCGGCGACCAGTACAGAGGCTGGTTCCAGTCCTCTCTCCTTACCGGCGTAGCTACCCGCGGCAAGGCTCCCTACAAGGGCGTTCTTACCCACGGCTGGACCGTTGACGGCGAAGGCAAGGCAATGCATAAGAGCCTTGGCAACTCCATCACTCCCGACGAAGTTATTCCCAAGTACGGCGCAGACCTCGTTCGTCTGTGGGCCGCTTCCTCCGACTATCACATGGATATGCGCTGCTCCGATAACATTTTCAAGCAGCTTTCCGATAAGTACCTGAAGATCAGAAACACCGCTCGTTACATCCTCGGCAACCTCGACGGCTTTGATCCCAACGAGCTTGTTCCCTTCGAGGAAATGGAGGGGCTTGACAAGTGGGCTCTCGTTCAGCTCAACAAGCTTATCGATAAGTGCATCGCCGCTTACGAGCGCTATGAGTTCTACACCATGACCTACGCTATCCATAACTTCTGCGTAGTTGATATGTCCAACTTCTACCTTGATATCATCAAGGACAGACTCTATTGCGAAGAGACCAACGGCAAGCTGAGAAGAAGCGCACAGAGCGCCATCTATCTTATCCTTGACGCTATGGTTCGTCTCATCGCTCCCGTGCTTGCCTTCACCTCCAACGAAATCTGGCAGGCAATGCCCCACGCAAAGAACGATAATCCTCTCCACGTTCTTCTCAACGATATGCCCAAGGTAAATCCTGCATACAGCTTCAGCGAAGCCGAGGCTGCAGGATGGGATCGTATCGCTGCCCTGAGAAACGACGTTAACAAGGCTCTGGAGCTTGCAAGAGCCGAAAAGACCGTAGGTAAGCCCCTTGACGCCGAGATTACCCTCAGCTTCGCCGATAAGGCAGTTGCCGACGAGGTAAGCGGCTATGACCTGAAGACCCTGTGCATCGTTTCCAAGGTAACCGTAGAGGTTGGCGAGGGCGAAGGCCATAAGGGCGAGTTCGAGGGCGTAACCGTTAAGGTTGCCGCTTCCGAGGCTCCCAAGTGCCTGCGCTGCTGGATGCATGATGACGAAGTCAACGAAGACGGTCTCTGCCCCCGCTGCGCAAGCGTAGTAAAGTAATTCAAATACCGCAAACCGAAAAGGCGGGGGAGTGCCCCCGCCTTTTTCGCAGGATACCCGAAAGGAAGGTGGAACTATGCTGCTGGTTTTCTTTGCAGCCGTCATCGTGCTGGCTGACCAGTTTTTTAAGGGCTGGATAGTTGCCAATATAACTCTTGGCGACACAATGAGTTTCATTCCCGGCCTGCTGCAGCTTACCCATGTCCACAACTATGCCGCAGCCTTCAGTATGTTCAAGGGGATGCGCATACCTATTATTATTGTTACCTGCCTTGTCTGCGCAGCCATTGTGGTCGCGCTTATTATCAAAAAGCCCCGCAGCGTATGGCAGCGCGTTGCTCTTATGCTGGTGCTGGGCGGAGCCGTGGGTAACCTTATCGACCGAATCGCCCTTGGCTACGTGGTGGATATGTTCCATACCCTTTTTATGTCCTTCCCCGTGTTCAACGTTGCCGATATAGCCATTGTCGTTGGCGGAATACTGTTCTGCCTGTGCATCCTTTTCGAGGATGCGGGCAAGAATAAAATGCCCAAGGCAGTGCCTATGACCGAGGGGGAGACCGAAGCCATATTTGAAAAGCTCAGGGAGTTTGCTCCCGAGGAGGACAGCGATGAACCTTCTGATACGAGCATCGAGTGAGGATGCGGGCGCTCGCCTTGACAGCTTCCTTGCCAAAAGCATGGAGAATACCAGCCGCAGCGCGGCACAGCAGCTGATAGATGATGGCCGCGTAACTTTGCGGGGCAAGAGCGTGAAGAGCAGCTATAAGGTGGCGGAAAATGACGAATTTTCCGTGGACGTGCCCGAAACGGTGGAGGATGCCGGCCTTGAGGCTCAGGATATCCCTCTTGACGTTATATATGAGGATGCCGACCTTATAGTAGTAAATAAACCCAAGGGTCTTGTGGTGCATCCCGCTCCGGGCCATGCCGACGGAACTCTTGTGAACGCGCTGATGTATCACTGCGGCGACAGCTTGTCCGGTGTTGGCGGAGAGCTGCGCCCGGGCATAGTCCACCGCATAGATATGGAGACCTCGGGCCTGCTTATTGCGGCGAAGAACGATTTTTCTCACCGTCATCTCAGCAATCAGCTGAAGGACAGAAGTCTTTCCCGCGTGTACGAAACCATCGTACGCGGCAATATTAAGGACGAGAGCGGCACTATCGACGCACCTATAGGCCGCCATCCCACCGACCGCAAGCGCATGGCGGTTACTCAGCGCAACTCCCGCAATGCTGTGACCCATTATGAGGTGATAACCCGATATGACGGATATACCCACCTGCGCTGTAAGCTGGAAACGGGCCGCACACATCAGATAAGAGTCCACCTTGCCCATATCGGTCATCCCGTGCTGGGCGATATGGTCTACGGTATGAAAAAGCCCGAGCTTGGTCTGGACAGCCAGTGCCTTCATGCAAGACGGATAAAGTTTATCCATCCCAGAACAGGGGAGAAGGTGGAGCTGGAAAGCAGCTTGCCCGAGTATTTCACCACCGTCCTTGAAAAGCTCAAAGCAAAAAGCGGATATTGAAAATGTTAACACGCGGAGTCGGTTTGACCCCGCGTGTTTTAGCTTTTGTTATTTGAAGATATGGAGGAAATATAACCTTCTCCTTGAGGAGAAGGGGGACCGCTTGCGGTGGATGAGGTGTATGATACACATCTGTTTTAGTGCCAAACTGACCCGTTTTGCCGATTTGTCCACCTCATCAGTCATGGCTGCGCCATGCCAGCTTCTCCTCATAGGAGAAGCTTAACCCGTTTGGTTTATTTACAATTTGAAAATATGTGGGTAGATGCGGATTTTCACCCCACATTTTTCTTTTTCGGTATTGTTATCATTAAAATAATGTCCTCGTCGGTTTCGCTTTTATCGTAAACCGCGGGAACGCCCGAATCCCGCATGATGCCCAGCGAGCGGTTGATGCTGTTTAGGAAGAGGCGCACGTCCTTGATAATATACGACGGCCTCTTTTTCTTTGCCGCATCCTCCTCTTCTTTGGCAGCGTCCAGCAGATCTTCAATGTATTCCTCGGATTTTGCCACCGTAAGCTGCCGCACTACCATGTGCTCCAAAGCCTGCTGACGCAGCTCCTCTGTGGGCAAACGCAGCAGGGCGCGCGCGTGCCGCTCGGTAAGACCCGATTCGCGCAGTACGTAGAGTATTTCCGGGGAAAGTTTAAGTATGCGCAGCTTGTTCGCCACGGCGGACTGGGAGCGGCTTATGCGCTTTGCGGCCTCCTCCTGACTCATGCCGTAGTCCTTGATAAGCTTTGCCAGTGCCTCTGCTTCTTCTATGTAATCAAGGTCGCGGCGCTGGATGTTCTCTATGAGCGCTATGACCGAAGAGTCCTCGCCGCTCAGTTCAAGAATGATGCAGGGCACTTCCGTCAAGCCTGCCATCTTCGCCGCGCGCAGTCTGCGCTCTCCCGCCACCAATTCGTACTGTCTGCCGATTTTTCTTACGGAAAGGGGCTGGATTATGCCGTACCGCGCTATGCTCTCGGAAAGCTCAAAAAGAGCCTGACTGTCAAAGAGTTTGCGGGGCTGGGCGGGGTTCGGCACAATATCACCCACGGGGATGGACACAACCCGCTGATTGTCGAAAAGTCCTCGTTTTTTGATTGATGCTGCCATTTATGTTCATTCCTTTCGCAAAAAGTAGCTTTTGAAAGAATGGTACACCTTTGCGGAAGAAAAACTGCTCGAACCCTGTCGATGAGCGCGGGAAATGTTGAAAAAAACTATTCCACCCATTGACTTGAAGGCAAAGATATGGTAAAGTTTCTGCTGCTGTGATGAAAGCAGCCGTGAGGGAGTAATTCGCGCGAAAGCGTGGCAAGTCAACAATCCCGCCGATTTTTCGGCTGGCTTGCCTGTAAAGAATGAGACTCATGTGCAGCACAGCTGCGTATAAGTCTTATTTTTTGAGGTGAAAAAAATGGAACTCGCAATCACAATCGGCTTGCTCGTCCTTGGTATCATTCTCATCGTCAAGGGCGGCGACATCTTCGTTGACGCAGCCACATGGATGGCTGAAGTGTCCGGTATTCCCAAGTTCATCATTGGTGCTACCGTCGTCAGCGTCGCAACCACTCTCCCCGAGCTGTTCGTATCCGTCATTGCCGCTTCTCAGGGCAAGGTAGATATGTCCATCGGTAATGCTGTTGGCAGCGTTACCGCAAACATCGGCCTTATCATGGCTCTTTCCCTTATCTTTATCCCCATGGCTATCAAGAGAAAGGATTTTGCCGTTAAGGTAAGCCTTATGATGGGCGCAGCACTGCTTCTCGTTGTTTTCGGCAGCGGCGGCAGCTTCGGCATCGTGCCCTCCGTTCTCTTCCTCTGCCTTTTCGTTGTAAACGTTGCTGAGAACATCATTTCCGCAAAGCGCGCTATGGGTGGCGGCGGAGAGGATGAAACTGCCGACAAGGATAAGAAGACTGTAATTATCAACATTGCAAAGTTCGTTATCGGTGCAGCTGCCATCGTATGGGGCGCTGACCTCCTCGTTGATAACGGCAGCAAGCTGGCTACCGTTATGGGCGTTCCCGAGAGAGTTATTTCCGTTACCATCATCGCTATCGGTACCTCTCTGCCCGAGCTGGTTACTACCATTACCGCTATCGTCAAGAAGCAGGGTAACCTCTCCGTTGGTAATATCATCGGCGCTAACATCATCGACCTCACCCTGATCATGCCCATCTGCGCTATCGTTTCCGGCGGCGCACTGCCCGTAACCCGTCAGGTAGGCAGCATTGACCTGCCCGCTAGCCTCGTAGTTGGCGCTATTGCTGTTATCCCCACCATGATCAGCAAGAAGTTCAGCCGTTGGCAGGGCTTCGTTCTCATCGCCGTATACATAGCTTATGTTATTATCACCACCGTGATCGTAAAGTAAATGATACTATCCCCCGAACTGAAAAGTTCGGGGGATTACTTATACCGTGAACTGTAAAACAACTCGAAAATGCAGTTGACAGAAAAACGGAGTAGCAGTAAAATTTTAAATCATAAATGAAAACATTCCGAAAACCTTAGTGAAGGGGCATAAATATATGGAAAGACTTGAGTTCACCAAAATGCATGGCTGCGGCAACGATTATGTATACTTCGATTGCTTTGATCGCCAAATAAATTCTCCCGAGACCCTTGCAGTTACCCTCTCCGACAGACACTACGGTGTAGGCGGCGACGGTATTATCCTTATCGGCAAGTCCGAGATAGCCGACGCCGAGATGCGTATCTTCAATCTGGACGGCAGCGAGGGCACCATGTGCGGCAACGGCATCCGCTGCGTAGGTAAGTACCTCTACGATTCCGGAAGAGTGAAGAAGGACGAGCTGACCGTTGAAACAAAGAGCGGCATAAAGTATCTTAAGCTGACCGTCGAGAATGACAAGGTCGTGCTGGTAAGCGTAAATATGGGTAAGGCCGGTCTGGCTCCCGCAAACGTTCCCGTCCTGCTGGAGGGTGAGAGCGTTATCGACCGCAAGGTGAATGTTAACGGCGAGGACTATAATATCACCTGCGTAAGCATGGGTAACCCCCACTGCATCATCTTCTGCGAGGACGTTGACGCCATCGAGCTTGCCAAGATCGGCCCTCACTTTGAGTTCAACCCCATGTTCCCCGAGCGCGTGAACACCGAGTTCGTAAGCATCGTGGACGAGCACACCATAAAGATGCGCGTATGGGAGCGCGGCAGCGGCGAAACTCTCGCCTGCGGTACCGGTGCCTGCGCCTCCGCGGTTGCAGCCACCCTCAACGGCTTCTGCAAGAAGGGCGAGGATGTCCGTGTAATTCTGGCAGGCGGAGAGCTTACCATCAACTATACCGATGAGCGCGTCATTATGACCGGCGCCGCCGAAAAGGTATTCGAAGGTTTCGTAGAAGTCTAAGTGAATAATAAAAATCGACGCTTATATCAAAGCGTCGATTTTTTGTAAACGGATGAAAGGGGGAAGGCATAGCACTGTTTGAGTTTGTACCTTTATCCCGCAACAAATGTCGCTACGCCGACGATCAGCGTCATGGTAACGATGGAGATAAGGGTGGAGATCGCCACGGAGCTGGCGGAAAACTCCGCCGCGCCGCCGTATTTGGAGGCGTACATGGTGCCCATTGCGGCCACGGGCGCGCTGGCGGATATTACGCAGGAGACCAGCAGCGTGCCGCGGATGCCCAGCAGGTACATGCCGCCCATCATCAGCAGTGGCATTATTATCAGTCGGGTAACCAGCATAATGTACTCATTGCCCGTGCGAAGAACCTTCTTGAAGTTGAGGTTTGCCATGTGGTAGCCGATGATCATCATGGGAACGGGAGTGTTCAGCGCGGCAAGATATTCAATGGGCTTGCCGATTATGTCGGGCAGGTCTACCTGCAGGAAGAACAGTATCAGACCCACGGTAACGCTGATGGTGCCGGGATTCAGGATAGCCTTCTTCACGGAAATGCGCTCCTTGCCGTTGCACATGAGGGCAAGGCCGTAAGTCCAGAGGAAAATGTTGAAGGCGGCGATGTAGGACGCGCCGTAGAATACAGCCTCCTTGCCCAGCAGAGCCTGCTGCAGGGGCAGGGACATATAGCCGCAGTTGGAGAATACCACACCGAAGCGGAGAACGCTGCGGCGTGCCTTGTCCTTGTCGCGGATAAGGAGAATGGCAAGGCCGATGGCTATAGCGTGGCAGATGATGGCAGCCGCCGCGGCGATGAAGAAACCCTTTATCAGCGCGGGGTTATATTCCTGCTGGAAAGAGTTGATGAAAAGGCAGGGGGTAACAACGTAGAGCATAAGCTCGGTGATGCACTTTATACCCTCGGGAGTGAGTATCTTGACCTTGCGGGCGGTGAAGCCGATGGCCATGAGGATAAAGAGAATAAGCACCTGCAGGCCGACTATCTGAAAACTTTGAAGCATAGGAAATACCTTCTTTTAATGATGTTATATAACGAATCCGCCGTTTACGCCCAGCACCTGACCCGTGATGAAGCGGGCCTTTTCCGAGGCAAGGAAGGCAACGGCTTCGGCAGCGTCGGAGGTCTGACCGATGAAGCCAAGGGGAGTTTCGTCCGCCAGCGCGGCTCTCTCATCGGGTGAGAAGCGAGCCATCATGTCCGTTTCGATGCAGCCGGGGGATACAGCGTTCACGCGGATGCCCGAGGGGCCAAGCTCCTTGGCCAGAGCCTTGGTCATGCCGATAAGGCCCGCCTTGGTAACGGAGTAAGCCACCTCGCAGGAAGCGCCCACCTCGCCCCACATGGAGGCGATATTTACGATGCAGCCGCTTTTTGCGCGCACCATGGCGGGAATGGCGGCCTTGCAGCAGTTGAAGGCGCCCGTAAGATTGGTGCCCAAAAGTTCGTTCCATCGGTCGAAGCTAAGGTCGGTGAAAAGACCGTATTCGCCTATGCCCGCGTTATTTACAAGGAGAGAAACTTCGCCCAGCTCGGCGCGGATCGTGGCGAAGATGTTTTCCGTGTCGGCAGGAGAGGCCACGTTGCCACCCACGGCGATGCCGCCTATTTCTGCGGCAAGAGCGCGGGCCGCCGATTCGGAATGATTGTAATTTACAGCTACGCGCCAACCCTCGCGGGCAAGTACTCGGCATATTTCGCTGCCGATACCGCGGGAGCCGCCGGTAACAAGTGCGATTTTTTGCATTGAATGACCCTCTTTGTCGGAGAATGTGGAAAGCAGTTGGATGATTCTGTGATAAAAGTGCTTGACAACCTCTGTTATCTATGTTATTATATCATAGCAATCGGGAAAACGAAAGCATTATTTTATATCGCGGGGTAGAGCAGTTCGGTAGCTCGTCGGGCTCATAACCCGGAGGTCATGTGGTTCAAATCCCATCCCCGCAACCATAAAGTCCCTGAAACCTTAGGTTTCGGGGACTTTTTCTTTTTCTGTGAATATGCCAAAAAAATATGGATGCTCGCCTTGTGGCTTGCATCCATATTTTTTTATACGGGGAGAGGGCGAATCGGTGATATTCGCTTACTCTGCGGATTCGAGCTTCTTGGTGGGGTTGCCGATATACTCAGCCTTACCGAAGCCAAGTACCAGGCTTACGATGAAGGGGAAGAAGAACAGCAGTACGCCGCAGCCTGCGGTCTTGCCGAAGGACTTTGCAGTGTTGATGTTCAGCTTGATCTCAAAAACGATAAAGGCAATAGCGATCAAAGCGTTGATGACAGACATAACGAAGGATTCGCCGCCGGGCAGAATGTAGAACAGAATAACTATGATGATGTAGGGCAGGAACATTTTGGTGTTCCAAGCGAATCTGAAGCAAATAAAGCGGCGATACAGAGGGATAAAAGCCTTCCAGCCGCGCTCGCCGGCCTTAATGTACATCTTGCGGAAACCGATGGCGGAGAGGAAATACCAAACGATCGCGCCAACGATTGCAATGATCGTCAAACCGGTCAGGATGAGAATGCCGGCTGCCACATCATCGGGATTCATGCTTTCGATGGTCTGAATGATAGTATCCATAATACTTGTTTCTCCTTATTATTTATATATGCTGGATAAGTGTAGTTAGAACCGTAAGCTGATTCCCTTACAGATTCTCCATTTCTTTTCTCACAACCATGAGAGAGCCGCACTGGCGGAAATATTTCTCGTGGAGGGCATTGTATCCGGACTTGGGCTTGGTACCGTTGGTTCTGCACTGATAGCCATCATAGTCATTGAGGATGA
>JAFYLI010000078.1 GCA_017537165.1 Oscillospiraceae bacterium
AGCCTTCAGGAATAGCGGAAACAGCCAACGATACGGCGGTCATGAATATTTCCATTACGGGAATATCGCTCAGCACACCAACAACGAAAATAATTGCGCAGGCTGCAAGGGCAATGACACCAAGGTACTTACCCAGGTCTGCCAGCTTCTTCTGCAGAGGAGTCTGTCCCTCCTCCTCGCTTTCGAGGAGGTTTGCTATTTTACCCATTTCGGTATTCATACCGGTTCCGGTAACTATTGCTATACCTGAGCCATAAGTTATGGAGCAGCCAGAGAAGAGCATGTTGCTGCGGTCGCCAAGAGGCGCTCTCTCATCAACATCGGCATCCGCATCCTTCTCAGAGGGTACGGACTCGCCCGTGAGAGCAGATTCTTCGCTCTTAAGGCCCGTGCTGCTGATTATTCTCGCGTCTGCGGGCACAAAATCGCCAGCTTCTATTTTTATTATGTCTCCGGGAACCAGCTCAGCAGCGTCAATAACAGCTTCGCAGCCATCGCGTATAACTCTTGCCTTAGGTGCAGAAAGACTCTTCAGCGCATCAAGGGCTTTTTCCGCCTTACTCTCCTGCATAACGCCAAGTATCGCATTTATCACCACTATTGCGATTATGAGCAGAGGCTCAAAAAATGCGTGTCCTCCGCCTTCGGTAAATGCTATAACAAAGGAAACCACCGCAGCCGCGATAAGGATAAGTATCATTACGTCCTTGAACTGGTCAAGAAAACGTCGAAACATTGTTTTCTTTTTCTTCTCTCGCAGCTTATTTGGGCCAAATTCAGCCAGCTTTGCAGCTGCCTGAGATTTGGTAAGTCCGGTTTCTATATCGGATTCAAATTCTTTTATCACATTTTCTTTGGGTTCACTGTGAAATATCAATTCCCGATCGTCCTTTCTCATTTTCATGATATTGTCATTCTACTATATTTTGCCTAAAAAACACATTGTTATTTCCACTCTTTTTTAATACTAACTGACTTTATAATATATTCAAAATGTGAAAACAATATAAACTTCTGTTCGCCTTGCGAATAAACAGAGCGATTTCGTGTCCGAAACCGCTCTGCCGTATTTTGGAGCAAATTTATCAGTGCACCTGCACTCTTGCAGACTTCCATTTGCCCGATATAATGAAGACGATGCATATTATAGAAGCCACAACAGGGCCGGCGAGATACGCAAGACCGATACCGTTGAAGCCCAGCATAAGCACTCTGCTGAAGAACCATGCCGCACCGAAACGGACTGCAAAACCACTCAGGATACCGCAGCACATGGTTACAGGGGTATATCCCGATCCGGAAACTACGCCGAACATGCAGAACATTATGCCCTCCATGATAAAGGAGAATGCCATACGGCGCAAATATCCCACGCCTACTTCGGCAACTGCCGTTTCTGCGGTAAAGATACGGAATGCAGCCTCAGGCCATATCATGCAGAAAGCAAAAATGACCATACAGATAGCGGCAGAGAAGGCCATACCGATCCGCATACCCTGCATTACGCGCTTCGGCTGATTTGCAGCAAGGTTCTGCGCAGTAACCGTAAGCAAGGCAGCCATCATGCCCTGCGCAGGAAGGTTTGCAAGAGTCTGCACTTTGGCGGCGGCACCAGCTGCCGCAGATGCGTCTACGCCGTACACGTTAACAAGTCCGCTCATGAGAACAAAGGACGAACTTGCGAAAGTAAACTGTATGGACTGGGGCAGGCCCACCTTGACTATAAGCGAAAGATATTGCTTATTTATGCGAAGCGAGCTGATTTTGAAGTCAAACATATCAGTTTTAAATTTGATATAAATGCACGCCATCACAACACTCATAAACTGGCAGAATATAGTTGCCAAGGCGGCACCAACCACACCAAGTCTCCATACGCTGACAAGCAGGATATCCAGTATGGCGTTTAAAATAACGGTGATAAAAACGATGAGCATAGGTACTCTCGAGTTTCCTATACCGCGCATTATCGCAGCCAGACCATTATATTCATACACGAATATAGTGCCTGCCGCACAGATAAGCAAATACTGCACAGCCTGATCAAAGGCAACGTCGGGAGTATTGATAGCGGTAAGAAGCGGACGTGCCAAAAGCATCACTATGGCAGTGAGCGCAATGGCAAGGATACCAAAGAACGCAAGCACCGATCCGATAACAAACCGTATTTCCTCATGCTTTCCACGTCCCGTAAGCTGGGCCGAAATAATTGTGGCACCGTTCGACAAGCCGTTTATTATAACCAGTACAACGGTGGTGATCTGGGCACCCATACTTACGGCGGACATACCGGACGCACCAACGAAGTGGCCTACGGTAACCATATCAACTATTCCGTAAATAGCCTGAATAAGATTTGCAAGGATAATCGGAGCGGCAAAACTAATTACTTTTTTGCCAATACTTCCGGATATGAGATCGTCATTACGAGCCATTTTATCTCCTCCTTATCTTTTTTCAGTTTAACACTGTTTTTTCGTTCTTACAAGTGCGGATATAGCAAAAAAAGACTGACTTGCTATTGCAAATCAGTCTCGAACTGGAGCGGGCGACGAGGCTCGAACTCGCTACCTCCACCTTGGCAAGGTGGCGCTCTACCGGATGAGCTACGCCCGCAACTATTCATTTTTGGAGCGGGCGACGAGGCTCGAACTCGCTACCTCCACCTTGGCAAGGTGGCGCTCTACCGGATGAGCTACGCCCGCTTATTTGGTGCCTCCGGTCGGAATCGAACCAACGACACGCGGATTTTCAATCCGCTGCTCTACCATCTGAGCTACAGAGGCAAATGGCGACCGAGAAGGGGCTCGAACCCTCGACCTCTAGCGTGACAGGCTAGCGTTCTAACCAACTGAACTACTCGGCCACAAATGCGTATGGTGAACGCATTTGGTTTGGATGAAAATGGTGGGAACAACAGGGCTCGAACCTGTGACCCTCTGCTTGTAAGGCAGATGCTCTCCCAGCTGAGCTATGCTCCTACACCGTTTTCGTTCGTGTTGTCATCCGCAACAACGCTATTGACTATACACCATGATCATGGAATTGTCAATACTTTTTTTGAAGTTTTTTCAAAAAACTTATTTTTTATTTTGTTAGGACATTTAATACCAATATTTAGGAATTTATGGTATTTCAGTCTTTTCTCCTACAACAGACAAAAATCCTGTCTTCATCAGCTTCAGGACCGGAGAAAGAAAGTTCTCCAAAGAACTCTACGTCTTCAAACCCGTTCTCGTTCAGCAGTTCCTTAAGGGTTTGAGCATCATGGGTATACTCCACGTGCTCTTCACTGCTGCGCGACCAAAGCTCACCCTCGCGTTGGAAAACATCCACGCAGTAGACGCACTCCCGCTCTTCTTCATAGTAATCAGTACGCCAAGCGCAGAAGAAATCCTCGTCCTCATCAACATAAGTCATTCCATCCATTTTGCGGAACTTTGCTTCGGTATTTACGTCAAATACAAAGACACCGCCGGGTCGGACGAAGTAACTTACTCGTTTAAAAACTTCGCCAAGTTCTTCAGGCTCTATATAATTGAGTCCGTCAAAGCTGCAGATAGCTGCATCCGAGGTTCCGTACATATCCAGTTCGCGTAGATCCTGATTAATGAACATGGGCTGTATGGGATAATCTTCTTCCGCAGCTCTGGCATTGGCCTCCATGAGCATCTCGGGAGAAATATCCACGCCAATGAGCTCATAACCTTTTGCCGCCAATCTACAGGTTATCACACCCGTACCGCACGCGAGGTCGAGGACCGAGCTTACCTCGGCCCCCATTCTTTCAAAATGTTTTACAAGATACTCCGCCCATGCGTCGTAATCCGTTTCTTCCATTATGCGGTCATAAAGTCCCGCAAGGGAGAAATACTCATTCACCTGCTTCAACCTCGAGACGCTCAAAAACTATGCCGTAGCCGCCTGCGCCATACTGAAGGGAGCGGTTGACGCGGCTGATGATAGCGCTGCTGGCGCCGGTGTTTTCCATGATTGCGTTATATATAAGACCCTTGTGAAGGAGCTTAGCAACTTCGAAACGCTGCTCCATGGCCATAAGCTCGGTCATGCTGCAGAGATCTTCCAGAAATGCCTTAACTTCATCCTCAGTCTTAAGCTGAAGGAATGCTTTATACATAAGGGTATCTTCAAGACGCTTATTATTCTTCTTCATTATATTTTGCTGCACCTCTCATTTTTTGATTTTGTACAACACTGTACCTCAAAATAAAACACTAAAAATATATTACCATACTACTTTAAAAAAGTAAATGATATTTAAATAATATTTTTCCCTTTCTCACTTGTTGTAATGAACTTACCGCTGTGCTATAATAATCTTAATATGGGGTATTGTTCCCATTGTGTTTAAAATTCTGTTTTTATGCCGCATACTGCGGCGGAATTGGAGATATGTATGACTTACTTAAAACGCCTTGCCTGCATTATTACAGCCGGCGCACTTTCGCTTTCGCTCTGCGCCTGCGACCTCGTAGGCGATGAGCCCAAACCCAACACCCCTCCCGAGCAAACCACCCAGCCTGCTCCGGAGCCAGAAACCGAAGTTCCCAGCCCCGAGGTGCCTGAAAGTTCTGAACCTACACCCGATGAAGTCGAGCCTTCCATCGAGCCCTCCGTCGATCCTTCTATTGAACCCTCTATTGAACCTACTACCGAGCCAACTCCGGAAATCACGGCTGAACCCACTCCCGAAATCACACCTCCTCCCGCTCTGCCCACCTCTGCTTTCCAACTTACCGGTGATGCTATCCTCTCCGAGACCGCAGATATGGGTATGGACTACGTGGACAAGATGATTTTCCTCGGTGACAGCACTACCTATGGAATGAAGTACTATGCCGTTCTTACCGACGGCAAAAACACCAAGCAGGTTTGGACTCCTTCCAACGGAACGCTGACTCTCTCCTATCAGGGCTTTGCAGCTATCGTTTACCCCGAGGACGGCAGCGAGATACCTATACGTGACGCCGTAACCAATTCCTTGCCCGAGTACATGGTAATTACGCTTGGCGTAAACGGAATCTCTTTCATGGAAGAGGATTACTTCAAATCCGAATACACCGATCTTGTTACCGACATCCAGAGCATCAGCCCCAACACCAAAATAATTCTTCAGTCTATTTTCCCCGTAGCTTCCAACTACGAATATCTCAGTTCTATAAACAACGAGAAAATTGCCGCAGCCAACAAGTGGATACTTGAGGTTGCCGAAAGCACGGGCACCGCATTTCTCAACACAGCTTCCGCCCTTGTAGGTGAAGACGGTTGGCTGCCTCAGTCCTATCAAAACGGCGACGGACTCCATCTGAACGAAACAGGTTTCGGGATAGTCCTCTCCTACATCCGCACCCACGGCTATCAATAAAACAGAAAGAAAGGTACACAAATGAAAAAATTTATTGCACTCGCTCTCATTATTGCTACCATATTCACATTCTGCGCTTGCGGCAGTGACAGCAGCGCCACTGTAGAATACAAGACTGACGTTGCAGTTTCCGACCTTGCACAGCAGGTAATTGCAGGCAACGACGGCAGTACATTTGTCGCCATGGACGAAAACTATATTGCAGGTGCTATGAAGATCGATGTAAGCGGCTATGCTGATTATATCGTCCAAATAAACGCCTTCGGCACCAACGTTGATGAATATGGCATTTTCAAGGCCAATGACGAGGCCTCCGTTGCAGCCGTTAAGGCTGACGCAGAGAATTACCTCAAGTTCCGTCTGGACACTTGGATGGAAGAATATATGCCCGAAGAAAAGCCCAAGCTCGAAAAGGCTGAAGTCAAGGTCTGCGGTCTTTACGTTATGTACGCAATCCTCGATGACACCGCACGCGCAGACGCATTCACTGCATTCGAAAGCGCGCTGAAGAAATAATCACTTCCTTGTATAAAACTTACCTCTCGGTTAAAAATATGGGTGTTAAACTCATATTTTACCGGGAGGTTTTTTATTTATGAAATCCAGCAAGAAGTTCCGCAGCGCAGCAGCCGCCGCCGTAGCATTCATTATTGCCCTTACATTTTCCGCACACGCTGTTGAGGTAGTATCCGTATCCGTTTCCTCCAATCCCTCTACAACGTCAAATTATGCCCCCATAGCAGAAAAGCTCAGCTTTACTACCTACAAAGACGTAGCAGTTCACGGAGAATTTGCTGCCGTTGATCCCGAAGGTGATCTTCTCAGCTTCCGTATTGCATCTCAGCCGCGCAAAGGCAGAGTTGAGGTAAGCGGCCGCAGCTTCGTATACACCCCTGAGATAGGCAAAAAAGGCCGCGACAGCTTCAGCTATACAGCAATTGATGCAGCGGGCAACATTTCCGATGAGGCTACCGTGGAAATATGCATAGAAAACGCAAAAGTAAAACTCAGCTATGCCGACATGGACGGCCACGAGGCAGAATATGCGGCCCTGCGGCTTGCTGAGGCAGGCATCTACGTAGGTGAGCAGATCGGCAGTTCCTATTACTTTAAGCCCGACGAAACTCTCAGCCGCGGTGAATTCCTCGCCCTCTGTCTGAACACTGCAGGCCTTGAACCGCTCGAAGGTATCAGCCGCACAGGTTTCCACGACGATGCAGATATACCTGCTTGGGACAAGTCATTTGTTTCCACCGCTCTTATGGCAGGCGTTGTGCAGGGATATTCCACCGCAGAAGGCGAGATTATTTTCTCTGCCTCCGATAAGATAAACGGAGCCGAGGCTATGGTGATGCTCAATAATGCCCTGAAAATCACCGATGTCAGCGAAGTTTCCCTCAGTTTCACTTCCAACGATGCAGCACCAGCATGGGCAGCTCAGGCTGCGGCAAATCTCAGCGCCTGCAGCATTGTAACAGGCAGTGTACTCCCCTCTGCCGAACTTACCAGAGGAGAAGCAGCTAAAATGCTCAGCGCATCTCTTGACCTGATCGAAGAACGAAAAGAAAACAGCGGTTCCCTGCTCAGCTGGGCATGGTAAAAAAATAGCGCCGAGGTTCGATAAGAACCTCGGCGTATGTATTAGATATTAATACTTGTGCTTGGTGCGGGTCTCCAGGTCGGAGGGAATGTTTCTCTCGTGCTGGTATGCGGTAAGAGGCTTCTCAAGGTCTTTGTAGTAGTCAGCAGAAAGCTTGATGCCCTTGGGTTCACCCTTAACGATGAGCTCTGCAAAGGTATTGTTGGTTCTGGGTGCGCGGGAGTTGGTAGCGTTTGCGCCGGGGAAAGTCCAAAGGATAGCGCTGACCTTCTCGAGGGGATACTCGTCAACACCGAAAAGCTTGTAGACAACGATTGCATTGTCATAAAGCTCTACGCGAGCAACTGTGATGAGTCTGATAACAATGATCAGAACTGCGATCATCAGTACACCGGAAATAACCAGGCCAAGGGAGATGATGCCGCCGCCATTCTTCAGATTGCCGTTGAGGATAGCGCCGAAAACGACGATAACTGCAACCAGCAAGCAGATGAAGGGCATGAAAACCATGGGGACTGTGCCAAACTTGCGAATTTTTTTGCCGTACTTCTGTTCCATAATGCAAATACTCCTTTTTTAATTTTTTATTTTAAAATTTTTTTGCATTCCATTCTCTAAGATCCTTGAGTTGTTCATGAAGGCGAACGTAGCTGCTGTGTCTGCTTTGGCATATGTCTCCGCGTTGCACCGCCTCAACAACTGCGCATCCCAACTCTTTCACGTGGGCGCAGTCTGCAAAACGGCACTCATCCGAATATGCCGCAAACTCGCGGAACAGTTCCGGAAGCTTTTCCTTCAATTCAAGGTCTACATCCTCCGCATCAAAGGAGGAAAATCCCGGGGTATCGATTGCCGCCGCGCCATCGGAAAGGCGGAACATTTCCACATGGCGGGTAGTATGGCGACCGCGCCCCAGCTTTTCGCTGACTTCGCCGGTCTCTATGCCGAAATCGGGTTCCAATGCATTGAGCAGACTCGACTTTCCTACGCCGGAATTTCCCGTAAATGCGCAGGTATGGCCTTTTATGGTCTCTGCCAGTTCTGCTACACCTTCGCCCGAAAAGGCACTGGTTCTTATTGTTTTAAAGCCTGCTTTTGTGTATAGGTCAAAGAGCTCATCGCCCGGGTCGGCGTCGCATTTATTGACGCAGATGATAGGCTCACAGCCCTTCAGCTCGGCTATAGCCGCTATACGGTCGATAAGGAAGGGATCCGTTATCGGGATGACCGCAGACGCGATTATTACCAGCATATCAATATTTGCTACCGACGGGCGGATAAAGGAATTTCTGCGCGGAAGAACTTCCACCAAAGTACCTTTACCCTGCTCGCTTTCCTCTATCATTACCTCGTCGCCTACGAGAGGAGAAATTCTGTCCTTGCGGAACTTTCCTCTTGCGCGGCACTCTACCTTACCTTCCGGCGTATCAACGTAATAGAATCCGCTGAGCGCCTTGAATATTATGCCCTTCTTCATCCGATATCGGGTGCCTCCGCACCGTTTTCAGGCTCAGTGGTGGACTCTCCGGGTATCTCGGGATCAGCCCATTCTTCCTCCTCACCGGGGCTCTGAGGCGCACGGGAACCGTTGGAAATACTGATATTGACCTTGGTATTCTCGGCAATCTCAGTACCTGCAATAATATTCTGGAAAATGACCTGTCCTTCGGGAGCTTCGTCATCGACGGAGCTTACCGTACCGAGAATAAGGTTGCTGGTTTCAATAATGCCCTTTGCTACCTCAACACTCTCGCCGACAAGGTCCGGCATAAGCAGATATTTGATTTCGGGACCGCCGCTGACGGTAAGATAGACCTTATCGCCCGCCTTAAGTTCTACACCGGCTGCGGGAACAGAGCTTATAACGTAGCCCTTGGTAACCTCATCGGAGCTTACGGTAGTAACTTCTACTTCAAGCTTAAGCTTCTGCAGGGTGATATGCGCCTGACGATATTCGCTGTTTACCACTTCGGGCATTATTACATAGAAATCGCCGCTGCTTACCACTACCTTAAGGTCAGCCTTGCGTTCGCTGTTCTTTATAACGGTTCTGCCCGCTGCGGGAACCTGCGCCATTATATAACCACTTTCCACTGTATCACTGGTTTCGTAGCTGGGAATGATGTTGTAGTAGTCAGTATACGTGGGATTAATGAGCACATCTTCAAGTCTGCCGCCCGTAAGTTCGGGAACAGTCATTGTTTCAGGGGATGTGAAAACGTCATTAAGCCAGTAGTTCCAAAGGAACACAAACACAGCTATGATGAAAACAACTACGCAAAATACACCCGAAAGAGTAGAAACCCTTCTTGCTCTGCGTCGGTTGTCCACATATTCTTCCTTGCTAAGTTCACCTCTGCGAGATATAGGCTGTCTGTTCTTTTTGTATCTGCCGGATTCCTGACCGTCAGCCTCAGACTTCACGTCCGCAGGGTTTACAGTTTCGATGATCTCACGTTCACTGTAGTCAAAGTTGGTTTCGGGATTCTTGCGGAAGTTTTCCAAATCCTCATGCAGAATCTCCGCCGACTGATAGCGTCCGCTAAGTTCGGGGTTCATCGCACGCATGGTAATGCTTTCAAGACCTACAGGCACATCACTGTTAATTTCGCGGGGCTGCAGAGGCATGGAGCTTATATGCTGAATGGCGATGGAAACGGCACTGTCACCCTCAAAGGGCAGGCGGCCCGTAAGCATCTCATACATTACAACACCGAGAGAATAGATGTCTGTTCTTGCGTCAATATTTCCGCCCTTTGCCTGCTCGGGAGAAATATAGTGAACAGAGCCGAGGGTCTCGTTGGTGAGGGTATTCTGCAGATTGGTAAGGCGCGCAATACCGAAATCGGTAACCTTCACGCTGCTGTCGGCCAAAATGAGTATATTATGGGGCTTAATATCTCTATGGATGATTCCGCGGCTGTGAGCATGAGCAAGAGCCTTGGATATCTGGGTGGAGAAGTGGAGAACTTCCTTCCATGTGAGAGCGCCGCGGCGCTGCATATACTGCTTGAGGGTAATGCCCTCGATAAGCTCCATTACTATATACTCGGTATCGGAGGAACGGCTGACGTCATAAACCGTTACGATATTGGGATGAGAAAGCATTGCTACCGCCTGAGACTCCGTATGGAAGCGGCGAAGAAAATCCTCGTCCAGCGCCAATTCGTCTTTAAGAACCTTAACTGCAACGTATCTGTTGAGGCGATGGCACAAAGCCTTATAGACGACGGACATTCCTCCCTCGCCTATCTTCTCAATTATTTCGTATCGGTTATCCAGCAGCTGCCCGATATATTTATCCTTATGATCCATTTAAAATGTGTCCTTTCAAGTCTACTTGGACAGCAGAACAACGGTTACGTTGTCCGACGCGTTTCTGCTGAGAGCGATTTCCATCATTCTCTCTGCTGCAGTATCACTGCTATCCCCGTAAAGCACCTCGAAGAGCATCTCCTGGGAGTTTACTATATTGCTTAATCCATCGCTGCAGAGGAGCAGGTAATCGCCCTCGCTCAGTTCCACCTCGAAAACATCGCAGTGAACATTGTGCTCGGTACCAACGGCGCGGGTGATAAGATTCTTGTGCGGATGTTTCCACGCCTGCTCTCTGCGCAACTCACCTTTGTCTATCATATCCTCTACAAGGGAATGATCCTTGGTGATCTGCTTTATTTCGCTATTTTTGATTATGTAGCACCGACTGTCACCTACGTTTACAACCGTAGTTCTCTTATCCCAGTGAATGGCTGCCACCAAAGTGGTGCCCATTCCCTGATAGTCGGGGCTGCTTTCTGCAAGTTCAACTATAGCCTTGTTGGCTTTTGATACGGCATCCGCCATAATAACGCGGAAATTGCCATTGCCTGCGTCTATATCCGTTTTTATGGATTCGACAAATTTATCCCTTGCGGTGGCACTGGCCAGGTCGCCTGCTTTAGCGCCGCCCATACCGTCGCATACAAGGCAGAGGATAACCTCCTTACCTTCCAGAGTTCCCACGGAATCTGCAAAGAAGGCATCCTGATTCATGGATCTCACGGCACCTTTGTCGGTCAGACCCCAATATTTCATTTTGATCCGACCTCCATTCTCCGTTTAATTGCCGTTTTCCTTGGCGGTCTTTCTTCTCAGCTGACCGCAGGCGGCATCTATATCAGATCCCAGCCTTCTGCGAACGGTTGCATTCACACCCATATCGCAAAGGCGTTTCATAAAGGCTTTCGCATCACCGGGTTTGAGCGGACTTCCCTCAATATCGTTAAGGGGAATGATATTAACGTGTCCGCCCATGGGTTTCATAAGCTTTGCAAGAAGCTTTGCCTGGGCAGGAGAATCATTCACACCGTCAATCAGCGCATATTCAAAGGATATGCGTCTGCCCGTTTTTTCATAATAGGAACGGCAAGCTGCCATCAGCTGCTCCACATTATGTTTTTTGTTTATCGGCATCAGTTTGTTGCGTGTTTCATCATCGGGTGCATGCAACGAAACCGATAATGTTAATTGTAAATTATGATCGGCCAGTTTGTCAATTCTTTCTGTCAATCCACAAGTGGAAAGTGAAATATGGCGCATACCGATATTCATACCGTCTTTATGGTTTACAAGCTGCAGAAAACGCATTACGTTATCATAGTTTTCCAGCGGTTCGCCTATGCCCATAAGCACGATATTAGATATTTTTTCGCCCGAATCCAGTTCCGTATAACGCACCTGATCGAGTATCTCGGAGGCTGTAAGGTCACGGACAAGTCCGCTGCCCGTGGAGGCGCAGAAGATACAACCCTGACGGCATCCTACCTGCGAAGATACACAGGCGGTATTGCCGTGTTCGTACTTCATCAGTACGCTTTCTACAGCGTTTCCGTCGCGAAGCTGCCAAAGGTATTTTATAGTACCGTCGATAGCCGACTGCTGTTTACGGATAACCTTGGGTGGGACGATATAAAACTCATTGTCAAGGCGGTCTCGGAGAGCTTTGGAAATGTTGCTCATTTCTTCAAAGCTGCCCACGCCCGCGGTAAGCCACTTAAATATCTGTCCTGCACGGAACTTCTTCTCCCCGATGCTGACAAGGTACTCCCCTATCTCCTCGGGAAGCATGGACTTTATATCCCGCTTTATTTCTTTTTCCGCATTCTGCATATATAAAAACCGTCCGTTCCGTATTCAAAGGGCCAAAGGGTCTTCTCACCGCTGCTTACTTCGCCGATAGGCAGAGGCAGCGTGAAGCTTTCTCTTGCGAAGGAACTGTTTTCGGAAAGGAATTTTTCCGTAACTCCCTCGTTTTCCTCTCGGATCAAAGTGCAGGTGGAATATACCAGCCTTCCGCCCGGCTTCACATACTCGGCAAGATTTATTAGGATATTATATTGTATTTCGGGCAATTGTGCAATATCTTCGAAGCTTTTATATCGAATTTCAGGCTTTTTTCGCACCACGCCCATGCCCGAGCAGGGCACATCCGCTATGACAAGATCAAAGCGTTCCTTCAGTGCAGGATTGAACTTCGAACCATCGGCGGGAATTGTGGAAATAATATCGATATGGAGGCGTTCAGCACCTTCGTCTATACGCTTAAGCTTATTTGCATGAAGGTCGCAGGAAAGAATGCTGCCTTCGTTACCCATAAGCATGGCAGCAAGAAAGCTCTTTCCGCCGGGAGCGGAACAGGCATCCAGCACCTCCTCACCCTTTTGGGGTTCGGCAGCCAGCACTGCCATAGCCGCGGCAGCGTCCTGCACCATTGCAAGACCGTCTTTGAATGCTTTAAGTTCACCGGGACTTCCTGCGCCGCTGATAACCACGCAGCCGTCAAGCCAATCGTGCTTGCGGGCAGAAACACCCTCGGCTTCAAGGCTTGCGATAAGCTCATCGGCAGTGCAGCGAAGAGGATTTGCTCGCAGAGCTATATCCGTTTCAGCATTATCTTCAGCCATGAGCTTTTCGGCATTCTCTGCGCCTATCAAAGCGGAGAAGTATTTGTACCACTCTTCGGTGTGGCTGTAATTTATCCAAGGTTCTTTGGGCTCGGGGTACTTACCCACGTTCTCGGATATTCTGCGCAGAACCGCATTAACAAGGCCGGCAGCGGCCTTGTTCGCCAGTTTCTTGGCGAGAGCTACGCCCTCGTTTACCGCAGCACTGTGAGGTATTTTATCCATGAACATTATCTGATATGCCGAAACACGGAGAATATCCAGTACTATGGGCTGCAGCTTACCTGTTCCGCCCTTGACGTAAAGGCCGAGGCGATAGTCGATGAGACTCATATTCTGCAGCACACCGTTACTGAGGCGTGTGGCAAGAGCCTTATCGCGGGAATCCATATTTTCTTTTTTGAAAACACCGTTGAGATAAGCATCCGACCATGCACCCGAGCGTCTGTAGGCACCCAGCGCGGTCACGGCGGCTTCTCTTGCACTTACGGGCATGACACACACCTCTTAATTACTGATTTTATGTCCTCTGAGATAGTCGGCGGTCTTCATACGCTTGCCGCCGGGAGCCTGAAGCTCGGTAATAACAATAGACTTGCCGTCACCGCAGGCTACTGCAAGACCATGCTTCGTCTGCTCTACGATCTTACCTGCAGGCAGATCGGTCTCGCAGCCCATCACGGCAGCGTATATTTTGAATGTTTCCTCACCAAACTGCGCAGTTGCGGCAGGCTTGGGAGCAAGACCGCAGATATGGTCTATAACGCGGCGGGCAGGTCTTGTCCAGTCAATGGGACAATCCTCTCTGTGGAGAGGGGGCGCATAGCTTACCAGCGCAGGATCCTGAGGAGTACGGGTGGCAGTGCCGTTCTCAATGCTCTTCAGTGTCTTTACGAGAAGTTCTGCGCCTATGACCTTAAGGCGGTCATAAAGTTCGCCGTAGGTTTCATACTCACCTACGGGAGTGGATACCATGTCTATAATATCGCCTGCATCCATTTCAGGGGCCAGATACATGGAGGTTACACCGCCCAGTTCTTCACCGTTGAGCACCGTCCACTGAATAGGTGCGGAGCCACGATACTTAGGCAGCAGAGAGCCATGGATATTGATAAAGCCCATTGGAACGCTCTCGAGCATATCCTCGGGAATAAGCTTACCGTAGGCAACGGCAACGGCTATATCCGCACCGAGAGCCTTGAACTCTTCCAGCACTTCGGGCTCATTTCTGAGTTTTGCAGGCTGGAACACGGGCAGACCTTTCTCCAGCGCATAGAGCTTGACGGGGCTGGCGGTGAGCTTCATGCCGCGCTTCGCGGGCTTATCGGGCTGGGTATAAACGCCGCAGATATCAAAACCTGCTTCATATATGGCCTGCAGGGACTCCAGCGCAAAATCGGGAGTTCCCATAAAAAGAACTTTCATATATTAATCCTCCGTGCAGCTACACCGCACAAATAGTAATTAAACATCCTATAAGTGTGATTTTCACACTTATTCCTCTTCGTAATCCTCGTATTCTTCTTCCTCTGCGGACATTGCCTGGATCTCCTCGGCAGTAAGCAGGCGCTCTGCTCTGCTGTCGAAGAGAACACCGGAGAGGTGGTCGATCTCATGGCAGAAGCAGCGGCCGGTAAGACCGTCGCCCTCAACCTCGAACCACTCGCCGTTTCTGTCCTGAGCCTTTACCTTGACCCACCAGGGGCGCTTTACGATACCCCATACACCGGGCACGCTCAGGCAGCCCTCGGGGCCTTCCTGCTCGCCATCGGTGTCAATGATCTCGGGGTTGATGAGTTCTATTATCTCGTCATCGTTATTGGTGTCCATTACAAGGACAACTCGTCTGAGTATGCCAACCTGAGGTGCGGCAAGGCCGACACCGTTGGAGTCGATAAGGGTATCGCGCATGTCGTCCAGCAGCTTATGCAGGCGGCCATTGAATTCAGTTACGTCGCGGCATTTTTTATTCAGGCATTCGTCGCCTTTTTTTACTATATTTCTCAGTGCCATAATATTCCGTTCCTTTCAGTCCATAGGGTCAATGTCGCCAAACACGGACACGCCCTTAAATCTTTTATCCGAAGAATACCGCTTTATAGCCGCAGCAATCAGCGCCCGTGCCTCCTTACCCGGTGGGCAACGGAGATAGACTCTGTAGCGGTATCTGTTGTTTACCTTTAAAATATGCGCAGATGCGGGGCCAAGTATCTGCGCGCCCTCCATGTTCACTGACTTTGCCAGAGCCTCTTTCATTTCACTGCAGCAGCGAAGCACCCTTGCTTCGTCCATGCCGCTGACCATAATGGAATACAGCTCGGCAAAAGGCGGCAGATTAAGTATCTTTCGCAACTCTATTTCGCCGCGATAGAAGGAATCGTAGTCCTGAGCGGCAGCGAATCTGATGACTTCGTTATCGGGGGTAAGGGTCTGAATAACAGCCCTTCCCGCTTTGTCTCCGCGCCCCGAACGTCCAACTACCTGCGTTATGAGGTTGAAGGTTCGTTCCTGCGCTCTGTAGTCCCCTGACCAGAGCATCTGGTCGGGGGAAATTACGCCAACAAGCGTTACATTCTCAAGATTGAGGCCCTTAGCCACCATCTGCGAACCAATGAGTACGGGTATCTTTTTCTTCACGAATTCCGCCAGCATCACTTCATGGGTTCGCGAGGCTGTAACGGTATCCGTATCCATACGCATTACCTCTAACCCCGGATAAAGGAGTTTAAGTTCCCCCTCTACTCGCTGAGTGCCGAGCCCTATAAACTGCAAGGCGCTGCCGCACTCGGGGCAATCTTTGTCAACGGTACGGGAATAGCCGCAATAGTGGCACATAAGGCGATTATTTGCCGAGTGGTAAGTGAGATTTGCGCTGCAGGATGGGCATTGGAAGGTGTTGCCGCATTCCGTGCAGGTAACTGCGGCGCTGCTTCCTCTGCGGTTTATGAACAGTATCGACTGTTCCCCTGCTTTGAAATTCTTTTCCAGTTCCGCGCAAAGGGTTGAGCTAAGTGCTCCGCCGTTTCCGCTGCGCAGTTCCGCTTTCATATCAGCAAGTATAACGCCCGGAAGTTCCTTTTGGTTATAGCGTTTATCCATACGGAAGAGTTTATACCTACCGCTTACCGCGCCGTACATACTCTCAACCGATGGCGTGGCAGATCCAAGAAGCAGCAAGGCATTTTCCTGCACGCAGAGGAATTTCGCCACGTCACGGGCATGGTAGCGGGGATTGTTTTCCGATTTGTAGGTATACTCCTGCTCCTCGTCCATAATGAGCAGACCCAGCCGCTCGACGGGTGCAAATACCGCAGATCGGGTACCGACTACCACATCCACAAGGCCGGATTTAATGCGTTTCCACTCATCATATCGCTCTCCGATAGAGAGTGAGCTGTGGAGCACAGCAACCCTTTCTCCGAAATGACCTCTGAACGTGGCCATAAGCTGCGGAGTCAGGGCAATTTCGGGAACCATGACTATGGCCTGCCGTCCCAATTCTATAGCGCGGGCAATGAGCTTTATATACACGGCAGTCTTGCCGCTGCCCGTTACGCCGTAAAGAAGAGCTGCGGAAGCTTTCCCTTCCTCCAGCATTTCCCTAAGGCCTTCGTAGGCTTCGGACTGCTGCTCATTAAGTTCACGGATAGGCGTAACTTCGGTTCCTTCGTAGCTTGGAATACGGAAAACCTCTCTGCTTTCCAGTTCGATATAGCCCCTCTTTTCAAGGGCTCTTACGGATTGCATGGAGGCGCCCGTAAAATAACATATTTCTTTAGCGTCAGCTTCGCCTATCTCGGCCAGCAGTTTCAGCACAGCGGACTGCTGGGCAGCAGAGCGCTGCTTACTCTCGGCAATTTCAACCGCTTCTTCCGCCGAGATAACGAGCCTAGCCACGCTTATCATCTTGTCTTTTGCTTTGCGCTTTCCTGAGAGTCCGCTGCGGATAACACCCGCCTGCTCCAACACTTTGAGTGCCTTGCTGCCTTTATCGCCAAAGGAGGCGCGCAGCGCATTCAGGTCGGCAGTGCCGCCGCCTGCGTAGATGCAATCCAGCAGGCTTTCCGCCATAGGATCGCCCTCTGCGGCTGCATAGGCTTTTTCTCTGTCTATTCCATCGGCTATGGAGCATATATGTTCCTCACGGAACCACAGTCCCGCAGGCAGCATGGCCTTCACCGCATCGAAAACAGTACAGAAAAAACGTACCTTTATCCACTTGGCAAGCTTGAGTTGATTTTCGGTAAGCACCGGTGCTTCGTCAAGGAGCGCATCGATAGGCTTAAGCTTAAGGTAATCGCTGGTTTCGGTCATCTCCATAATGATGCCTTCAACATGGCGATTTCCCTTGGAAAAGGGCACGGAAACGCGCATGCCCGGAGCTGCAGCATCGCGCATGGCCTGCGGCACTACGTAATCGTAGAGCTTGTCTATATGAAACGAGGCGGCCGAAACTGCCACGCGTGCCACGCGATTTTCCACTGCGTTGCTCCTTTCATAAAATAGCAATGTTCCGCCGTATTAACGACGGAACTATATTTGCCGATATTAGTATTCGCCCTTGTGCTCTGCGGTGTAG
This sequence comes from Oscillospiraceae bacterium, assembly GCA_017537165.1. Lineage (GTDB taxonomy): Bacteria > Bacillota > Clostridia > Oscillospirales > Oscillospiraceae > RGIG6375. Next base: position 17,508 of record JAFYLI010000078.1, read on the forward strand.
TCGCCGTTTGCCAGCTGATTGATAGCTACGGAAACGGGCTTTGCGCCAAGGGACTCGCCTCTCTCAAAGGCTGCCTCGGAAAGCTCGCGGGAGCGCTTGGCAACAACGTTTACCAGCATGTATCTGCTGTTGATCTTATTGAGAAGATTGGACATAGGGGGGTAAAGCATTTTAATTTTCCTCCTTCAAATGATGAAGCCTTTCGGCTGTTCTGCATTTTTCTGCGGTGATGATAGCCATCACTTCATTGCAGGCCGTTTCAATACGGTCATTGATGATAATATAATTGTACATTTCTGCCTTTTTGCACTCAACTCTTGCCTGAGCAAGGCGACCGATGATCTTGTCCTCACTGTCGGTGCCCCTCATGCGCAGGCGCTGCTCAAGAACGGCAAAGCTCGGCGGAAAAATGAACACACTTACGGCATCCGGGCGCTTGCTCAAAATCTGTTCCGCGCCCTGAGTCTCGATGTCAAGGATAACATCATAACCCGCGTTGAGCTTTTCGTCAACGGGGGCTGCGGGAGTTCCGTAATAATTTCCCACAAACTGAGCATATTCAAGGAGCTGATCTGCCTCAACAAGCTTTTCAAACTCCTCTTTTTTCATGAAATGATAGTCGACGCCGTCCCGCTCACCCTCTCGAGGCTCTCTTGTAGTAGCGGAAATGGAGAAATACGCCTTGTCCAGCTCCTTGAGCAGGCGGCAGATGACCGTGCTTTTACCAGAACCGGAAGGTCCGGAAATAACGAAAAGTTTTCCCTTATTCATCGTCATCCTCCACATCAATAAATCTCTTGCCGCTTTCATCCACGAATCTGTCGGCAACGCTCTCCGGCTCGATAGCCGAAAGGATTATATGACCGCTGTCGGCTATAATGACCGACTGGGTGCGGCGTCCGTAAGTGGCGTCTATAAGGCGACCTGTCTCCTTTCCCTCCTGAATAATGCGTTTGATGGGGGCTGAATCGGGACTTACTATAGCCACGATTCTACCTGCGGAGACCATGTTTCCAAAACCTATATTAATGAGTTTCACTGCTCATCACACCTTACTCAATATTCTGGATCTGCTCTCTGATTTTCTCTATCTCGGACTTGATATCCACGACCATGCGGGTTATCTCCACATCGTTGCACTTGGAACCGGTGGTATTGGCTTCACGGTTCAGCTCCTGAGTGAGGAAGTCCAGCTTTCTGCCTATGGCACCGTCCTTGGCCAGCATATCGCGCATCTGTGCGATATGACTTCTGAGGCGGACAAGCTCTTCATCCACTGCTACCTTATCTGCAAAAATAGCTGCCTCGGTAACGATGCGGGCCTTATCTATATCGGCGGTAGCGAGAACTTCGCTCATCTTCTGTTCAAGTCTTGCGCGATATTCGGCAACGGTCTGAGGAGAACGCTCCTCTACCTTTGCTGCCAGAGCTTCGATATTATCCAGCTTTGCGAGGATATCGCTGCGCAGTTTATCGCCCTCAACTTCACGCATAGCGTTGAAGTTTGCCAGCGCGGCAGCCGCAACAGCTTCGATGTCAGCGGTAAAGGCATCGGCATCTATCTCTTTTTTCTCTACGGTGAAAACATCCTGAATGCGGCCGAGAGAAACGGAAGTCAGGTCATTTTTAAGACCGTACTTTTCGCTCATCTGTTTATATGCAGCAATATATGCCTCGGCAAGAGGCTCATTAAGGCTTACAACAACGTCATCGGCCTTGGAACTGTCCACGGTAACGAAAACGTCTACCTTGCCGCGGGAAATATATTTCTGCACTACTGCCTTTATCTTGTCCTCGGCAAATATATACATTCTGGGCATACGCACGGAGCAATCGAGGAAACGGTTATTTACGCTTCTCACTTCAACGGTAAGACCAATATCTCCGCTGGCTCCGACGGCATTTCCGTAGCCCGTCATACTTTTTATCATAGTCAAAATCCGTCCTGTTCAATCATTTGATTATTTTATGGATACGCTGTATATAGAGGCCTATCAGCTGAGTGAGGCCTATATCGTAAATAACAAAAACTACGTTAAGTCCCAGCCACAAAACCACAAGGGCTATGTCAGGCAGGCTTATGTCGCTGACAAATCCAAACCGCAGCGCCGTCATGCAAAGAGCGCAGGCAAGGTTGAATACCACAAGTTTCACCGACCACTCCAAGGCTCTTTTTCTTATCCGCTCAACTGCACTTTTCAGCAAAGGATAATAGCCGAAGAACAAAATATACAAAAAGGCTAAAGATTTCTGCGGCAGGATAAGGGCACTGAGCACGCTTACTGCTGCAAAGCAGATAACGGAACTGCCCACTCCGCATTCTATAAGCACCGCTGCATTAATAACGCCCGCCATTGCGGTAAGCGCCAGTTTCCAGCTCGGCACTACCGTACCTGCGTACATGAGCACTATCTGCAGTGCCGCCAGCATTGCGGCTACTGTGATTTTTCTTGTTTTTCCCATCATTTCAGCAGCAGGCTATCAGGTCGCCGCCAAGGCACTCGCAGCAGCAGTCCGCAAGACACAGGGAGGTACAGCAATCGCAGTTATCGGCAGAGCCGCGGTTATAGGATGCGGGACGATAGAAGTTGCCGCCCATGCTCATAAAACGAAGGGCGCTTGCATATTCGCCGTTATTGGGATCCATGCTGACCGCAGTCTGATAATATTTTCTGGCCTCGTCCATCCAGCCCTTGCGGTAGCAGATGCTTCCCATGAGGAAGTGCCACTCGGCATCGTGAGCCACACCGGGCTGATTGAGAAGCTGCTCGGCATAGCTAAGATTACCGCTGTTTATAGCGTTACGAACGGCGTTATTGCCGCCGCCCGAGCTGCCGCTGTTGGAGGAATATGCGCGGTTATAGTTTCCCGAGGCGGAATAACCTCCGCCGGAATAACCGCCGTTTCCACCCTGAGCTCTCATCTTGGTAACCTGATCGTAGGCCTCGTTG
>JAFYLI010000079.1 GCA_017537165.1 Oscillospiraceae bacterium
CTGTTTTGAAACGGGGCCGGAAGTATATGAAGCAATAGCTGCGTTGGGACTTGAGTGCCCCATGGACGCTGTTGCGACCGATGATGGAAACGGTAAATATCATATAGACCTCAAAGAAGTCAATAGGCAGCTGCTGATGCGAGCCGGAGTACCCGACGCGAACATAGTCATCAGCAGTGAATGTACCAAGTGTTCCTGCGACAAATATTGGTCTCACCGGGCAACAAACGGTGAGAGAGGTACGCAGGCAGCATTTATTTCCCTTGTTTGATTGGGAGGAATAGCATTGAAGAATTTGCTGAGGCCAATGGCGATGCTACTTGCCTTGCTGATGGTATTTGCATCGTTTACGGCCTGCAGTCCGTCCGATATGGGAGATTTGCCTCCGCCGGAAGAAGAAACCGAGAAAATTCCTTCTCAAGGTACCGTCGGAAAAGAACCGGGGTATGCAGATGATATATTTGCCCTAAACTGCAATATGTCGGCAGGACTTAATCCATATTATACGAATAGCTCATACAATGTGGAGTTGATTCCGCTTATGTACGAGAGCTTGTTCGAAGTGAATGCGGATTTCAGTTACGTAAAGGCTCTTTGTGATACGTTTTCAACAGAAGACGGCAAAGTCTACAGATTCTATGTGAAAAAAGGCGTGAAGTTCCATGACGGAAGTGAGCTTACGGCTGCGGACGTTGCGTATTCACTGGAACTTGCCCGTGTCAGCGACAACTACGCGTCACGCCTTTCTATAATAACGGCAGCCTATGTCCTTGAAGACATCGTTTTTGTAGAACTCAACAGAGTGAACTTCAACCTTCCTCTTTTGCTGGATGTTCCTATAGTGAAAAATAACAGCGGAAAAGAAAGCGTTCCGGTAGGTACCGGCCCCTATGTATTTAATGATGCGGGGGAATACATCTACTTAAAGGCGTTTTCCGAGCATAGAGATTTTCAAAAGTTGCCTGCCGAACGCATTTATCTTAAGGAATATGAGGGCGGATCACTTTTGACGGCTTTTGACTCGGGACTCATAGACCTTGTAACAACGTCGAAAGCTGATATTAACTATTTGGAGTACAGCGGTAATACGGAACTTCGTCATAAGGATACTACGGTCCTGTACTTCCTTGGCATAAACCGAAGAAATGCATTTCTTGGTGATAAAAACCGAAGACAGCTGTTTTCGTCTTTTATTGACCGCGAGATGCTGGCAGAGGATATAATAACCGCCGTGCAGACTACGATCCCGCTCCACCCGTCTGCATACTTCAACTCCGACGAATACGATACGTTTACTATCTCTGAGCAGGATATAGAGGATGCCAAGATCCAATATCTTGTTGAAGACTATGACAGAGACGGTATGCTGGAGTATTTGGATCTTGAAGAAAATTCTGTTGAAGAAATTACTCTCCGCCTCTTGGTGAATAAAGAAAATCCCGCTAAGGTACAAATGGCCAGAGCACTGAGAAGCAGTCTTGCTGAAGTGGGAATAGCCGTTGAATTGAGTGAACTTAACTGGGACGGTTATTTGAGAGCGCTGAAAAATGCCGAATACGACATTTTTCTCGGAGAGGTTATGCTTACAGCGGATTTTGACCTGACGCAATTGCTCAGTTACGGCGGCAGTGCAAACTACGGCGTGTACGATGCGCAGTTGCAGACACTTATTTATGATTTCAATGCATCTGCTGAAGATGGCAAGCAGGAGGAAGCGGCACAGCTTTACAGCTATATTGCCGAGCACCTGCCGATAATCTCGCTGATGTTTGAGATAGAAACAATTTATACCCATCGCGAAGCCGTGTCGGGAATATCACCGACAGTCCATAACCTTTTCTGCAATATCACTGATTGGTCGATAGCTGCAGGACGAAAATAAAGAGATTATAATGTATCATGAGATACTATGGAGGTAGCTATGGTTTACAGATGTTATACTGCTAAAAAGAAAGCATATGCGGTAGAAGCAGAATCTGCACTGAAGGATATTCGCAATAACCTCGGTGTAACTGCCACAGAAACCCTCACCATATTCAACAGATATGATGTGGAAGGCATTACTCCCGAAATTTATGGAAGAGCAAAGGCAAGCGTGTTCTCCGAGCCTCCTTGTGATGAGTGCTGGGATGAGGAACTGCCCGCTCTCGCCGAAAACACCTGGCTTCTGGCTTCCGAGGCTCTGCCCGGACAGTATGACCAGCGTGCTGATTCTTGTGCTCAGTGCATCCAGATGCTGGAATGCTCCGACAGACCTGCGGTTGCATATGCAAGAATTTATGCGTTCGGCGGAAATCTCACCGAAGATGATAAGCTGAAGATAAAGAACTATCTTATCAACCCCGTTGATTCCCGTGAAGCTGCAATGGACAAGCCCGAGACTCTTATTACCGTATATCCCGAGGCAGAAGAGGTCAAGGATGTAGTTGGTTTCATTGCTGCCGATGATGCTGCTCTTGCAGCCATCATGGAAGAATATTCTCTTGCTATGGATATAGACGATATCCGCTTCATGCAGGAGTATTTCAAGATCGAGGAAAAGCGTGATCCCACCGTAACCGAGCTCAAGGTTATTGATACATATTGGTCTGACCACTGCCGTCATACCACTTTCGGCACTCAGATAACCGAAACCGAGATAGCAGACAGCGACATCAAGGCTGCATATGAGGAATATCTCGCAGCACGCCGCGAGGTATACGGCGAGAAGGCGGAAACCCGCCCCGTAACCCTCATGGATATGGCTACTATCGGTACTAAGACCCTCAAAAAGCGCGGCGGTCTCAAGGAAATTGATATTTCCGAGGAAATCAACGCCTGCAGCATCCACGTTGATGCCAAGATCGATGGCAAGACCGAGGATTGGCTGCTCATGTTCAAGAATGAGACTCATAACCATCCTACCGAAATCGAGCCTTTCGGCGGCGCAGCTACCTGCGTTGGCGGCGCTATCCGTGACCCTCTGTCCGGTCGTTCTTACGTATATCAGGCAATGCGTGTTACCGGTGCAGCTGACCCCAACGTACCCGTTGCAGATACTCTGCCCGGTAAGCTTCCCCAGAGAAAACTTACTTCCACTGCAGCTGCCGGTTATAGCTCTTACGGCAACCAGATCGGTCTTGCAACCGGTCTTGTAACCGAAATCTATCATCCCGACTATGTTGCGAAGCGTATGGAAGTCGGCGCAGTTGTTGGCGCAGTGCCCTATAAGAACGTAGTCCGCGAGCGTCCCGCTCCCGGTGACGTTGTTATCCTTCTCGGCGGCAAGACCGGCCGTGACGGCTGTGGCGGCGCAACCGGTTCCTCCAAGACCCATGACCTCAGCTCCCTTTCCGAGTGTGCAGCCGAGGTTCAGAAGGGTAATGCTCCCGAAGAGCGCAAGATCCAGCGTCTGTTCAGAAATCCCGAAGTCAGCCTCATGATCAAGCGCTGCAACGACTTTGGTGCAGGCGGTGTATCTGTTGCTATCGGTGAGCTGGCTGACGGTATAGCTGTTACTCTTGATAATGTTACCAAGAAGTATGAGGGCCTTGACGGCACCGAACTTGCTATCTCCGAGTCTCAGGAGAGAATGGCTGTTGTAGTAGCGGCAGAGAACGCAGAGAAGTTTATCGCCTGCGCTACCGCTGAGAACCTGGAAGCAAATGTTGTTGCTCAGGTTACCGACAGAAACCGTATGGAAATGACCCTTAAGGGTAAGAAGATAGTCGATATTTCCCGTGACTTCTTGTCCTCTAACGGTGCAGCAAAGTACACCACCGCTTATGTTCCCGAGTACGCAGCATCCTGCTGCAAGAGCGACGTAAATGCCGCTGATTATCTGGAAGAAGTAATCGACGAGCTGGAGTTCTGCTCCCAGCGTGGTCTCGGTGAGCGTTTCGACGGCTCCATCGGTGCAGGCAGTGTTCTTATGCCCTACGGCGGTAAGACTCAGCTTACCCCCACTCAGGTAATGGCTGCACTTCTGCCCGTAACTGAGGGTGAGTGCGAAACCTGCTCCGTCATGTCCTTCGCATTTGATCCCACCGCCTCCAAGGCAAATCCCTTCAAGGCTGCTTATGAGGCCGTTATCCTTTCTGCTGCTAAGCTCGTTGCAGCAGGTTGCGACCGCGAAAAGATTTATATGTCCTTCCAGGAATATTTTGAAAAGCTGAGAAAAGAGCCTGCCCGTTGGGGCAAGCCCATGTCCGCACTCCTTGGCGCACTCAGAGCCCAGCTGGGTCTTGGTGTGGCAGCTATCGGCGGTAAGGACTCCATGTCCGGCAGCTTTATGGATCTGGACGTACCTCCCACTCTTATCTCCTTTGCAATTGCTCCCAACGATGCAGCTAAAGTGCTCTCTCCCGAGTTCAAGAAGGTAGGCAGCAAGGTTTACCTCTTTGTTCCCGAAAATGACGGTTGCGATGCTGTAAAGGCTTGCTGGGATAAGTTCCATCAGCAGTCCGAGGCAGGCAAGGTGCTCTCTGCATGGAGCGTCTGCGAAGGCAGAACCGTCGGCGGCATCTTTAAGATGGCTGTAGGTAACAACATCGGCTTCAAGTCCGCAAACGATGAGCTGCTCATGAACAAGTCTGTTGGCGCAATTATTGCCGAGTCCGATGTCGAGCTTGAGGGCGCAGTTCTGCTGGGCTGCACCACCGAGAAGCCTGAACTTGAGATTTGCGGCAAGACTCTTGCACTGGCTGATCTTATTGCAAAGTGGGAAGGCACTCTCGAGTCCGTATTCCCCACCCGCGCAGACGCAGCAGGTGAAGCTGAGACTATCAGCTATACCGAAAAGAAGTATACTGCTCCTGCAATTATCACCAATGAACCTCTTGCAGTTATCCCCGTGTTCCCCGGTACCAACTGCGAGTATGATACCGCTGCTGCTGTACGCAGAGCAGGCGGACGTGCCCAGACCATCCTGGTTCGCAACATAAGCTCCGATGAGCTTGCACGTTCTGCAGACGAACTGGCAGAAGCCATTCGCCGCAGCCAGATGATTATCATTCCCGGCGGCTTCTCCGGTGGCGATGAGCCCGAAGGCTCCGGTAAGTTCATTTCTGCATTCTTCCGTAACCCCGATGTTAAAGAAGCTGTTCATGAGCTTCTGCAGAAGCGCGACGGTCTGATGCTTGGTATCTGTAACGGTTTCCAGGCTCTCATTAAGCTGGGTCTCGTACCCTTCGGTGAGATCCGCGAAATGGATGCTGACTGTCCCACCCTTACCTTCAATAATATCGGTCGCCACCAGTCCCGTTATGTTACCACCCGTATCGCTTCTGTAAATTCTCCCTGGCTGGCAGGCTGCGAAGTAGGCGATGAGCACACTATCGCAATCTCTCACGGCGAAGGTAAGTTCGTAGCACCCGATGCCGTTATGAAGAAGCTCATTGAAAACGGACAGATTGCTACCCAGTACGTAGATGCATTCGGTAAGCCCTCTATGGATATTGCAGCTAACCCCAACGGTTCCTACAATGCTGTTGAAGGTATCCTTAGCCCCGATGGCAGAGTCCTCGGTAAGATGGGTCACACCGAGCGCCGCGGTCAGTTTGTTGCAAAGAATATTTACGGCAATAAGTACCAGCCTATTTTTGAAAACGGCGTAAAGTACTTCAAGTAATAACCTCATATAAAGAGAAAGGGGCTGCGGGATATGACCGACAGAGAACTTATAAATATTGCTGTTGAGGC